>NZ_BAAGDE010000103.1:0-8910 GCF_054660795.1 Mycobacterium sp. MUNTM1 | reverse complement strand
GGCCCGACCGCGACGAGGTTTCCGTCCGGGCCGATCACGGTGCCGGGCGGTGGCGCCAGATCCTTGGGCGGATGGTAGTTCTGCGGCAACAGCACCTCGGGTAGATCGGGTCGCACCGGAATCAGCGGCGCGGTAAAGCAACTGGGTCCTTTGAGCTCGCCGTAGTGCGGACAGTCGGCGCGCGTGTAGGTGGAACTGGGCGTGAAGGTGAGCATCGCGCGCATGTTGCCCAGGTTGGTCCGGGGGTTCCACACCTGTTCCATGAACTGGTTGCCCAGGTTGTCCAGCTTGGCGACGGCTGGCACGAAGTTATTCGACTTCTGCGCCAGGACGCCGAGCACCGGCGTGAAATCGGTGGTGATCCTGATCAGCTGGTCGATGTGGTTGTCGAAGGACTGGCGCGTCGTGCCGACGGTGTAGTCGGCGCCCGAGAGCAGCGAGGCCAACTGCCCGCGGGTTTCGGCGAAGGTCCGCATCGGCTCGACGGCCTGATGCAAGGCATCGAGGAGGTCGGGTGCCGTCTGGGCGAGCCCGGTCGTCGCGTCCAGCAGTGCCGACACCGTCGAGGGGCCGGCATCGGTGCTGACGATCGAATTGAGCTGATCGAGAAGGCGATTCAGTTGCGCCCCGGCGTTCAGGAGGCTAACGCGGCGGTGGTCGGTGGCCGCACCCAGCGCGGCCAGGATCCCCACCGACCTGTCGTCGCGGCCTCGCCCCGCCGCGGCGAGCAGGTCACGCAACTTGCTGACCGTCGTCTGGAACAGCACGGTCGGCAGCCGCTTGTCCTCCAGGATGTGGGCGCCGTTGCGGATTATCACACCGGGGCCGTTGCCCACCAGCTGGACCGACGAGACGGCGAAGACGTTACTGGGCACCACGCGTGCGGTCACGTTGGCCGGAATCGACTTGGCGTAGTCCTGTTTGAGGTCGATGTGGACGTAGTTGGGCTTGCCGTGGGCCGCAGGCACGACGTCGTTGACCATGCCGACGAGCACGCCGTGATATTTGACGTCGGACTTCTGCGGAAGGCCATCGCCCACGTTGACCAGGTCGGCCACCACCCGCACGTAATCGTTAAGTCGCCCAGTGGATTTGACCAGCATCGCGGTGGTGACCAGGGCGCTGACCACCACGACCGCAATCCCGATGCCGAACAGCTGCCGGTCCGTCGGGCCGCGGCCGTCCAGCTCAAAGGAATTGGGCATGTTCCACGACCTACCCGCCGAACCTGGCGCCGGAGTCGACACCCCACAGCGCCATGGTGAGCAGCATGTTCACGATGATCACGACGGTGATGCTGGCCCGCATGCCGTGCCCCGCTGCGACGCCGACGCCCTCGGGCCCGCCGCTCGCGTAATACCCGTAGTAGCACTGGATCGTCGACGCGATCCACACGAAGATGACGGCCTTGATCAACGAATAGACGATGTCCTGGCCGGCCAGCATCAGCGTGAAGTAGTGCAGATACGAGCCGGTCGAGCCGCCGCTGCCGATGCCGACCACGACCTGTGTGCTCAGGTATCCGATCGCAAGGCAGGCGGCATACAGCGGGACGATCGCCACCACCGACGCGATCAGCCGGGTGGTCACCAGGTACGGGATCGGGCGGATGGCAATCGATTCCATCGCGTCGATCTCCTCGGCGATGCGCATGGATCCCAGCTGGGCGGTGAAGCGGCAGCCGCCCTGCATGGCGAACGCGAGCGAGGCCATCAGCGGAGCCAGCTCGCGGGTGTTGACCAACGACGACACGAACCCGGTGGCCGGCCCCAGGCCGAGCAGGTCCAAAAAGTTGTAGCCCTCGATGCCGACGAGGGCGCCGACGGTCATGCCGAGCACGACGGCCACACCGGCGGTGCCCCCACCCACCACGATCGAGCCGTTGCCCCAGGTGATGTTGGAGAGCAGCCGCAGGAACTCGGCGCTGTACTGGCGCAAGGCAAGTGGCACGGCGACCAGCGCTCGGACGAAGAAGACGAGCAGGTGGCCGAGCCGGACGATCGGCGCTCTGCCCCGGCGGTAGAGCCGGGCGAGCGGCACCGAAATCGGTGCGAAAGGCTGATAAGCCGAGGCCGTCACGTCAGAGTCCCGTCCTTGGAGACAACATGATGTAGAGCTGGCTGATGGCAACGTTGACGATCATCAACAGCAGGATCGCCTCGACCACGGCGGCATTCACGGAGTTCGCGACGCCGGTCGGTCCGCCCTTGGTGGACAGGCCCTTCTGGCTCGACACGATCGCCACGATGGCGCCGAACACGATCGCCTTGATCAGCGCCAAGATCATGTCGCCGGTCGTCGCGAACGACGCGAACGTCGACACGAAGCTGCCCGGCGCCCCGTTCTGGAAGTACACGTTGAACATGTAGCTCGCAAAGAATCCGGCGAAGCACACGACGCCGGTGAGGGCCACGCCGATCATCACCGCGGCGGCGAAGCGGGGGACGACCAGGCGGCGGATCACCGAGACGCCCATCACCTCCATCGCGTCGGTCTCTTCGCGCATCGTTCGCGAACCCAGGTCGGCGGTGATGGCCGACCCCACGGCCGATGCCATCAGGACCGCGGCCACCAGCGACGCCCCCTGGCGGATGACCGCGAGCCCGCTGGCCGCCCCGGCCAGCGACGTGGCGCCGACCTGGCCGGCCAGCAACGCGAACTGGATGGACAGGGTGACGCTGATCGGCAGCGACACCAGGATCGTCGGCAGCACGGCGGTGCCGGCCATGAACGCGCCCTGCCGGACGAACTCCTGCCACTGGAATCGCCCGGTCACCAGGTCGTAGAAGAAATATTGCGCGGTTCGCACACCCAACACGAACTGCTCGCCTACCGTCGTCAGCGAGGCGACCGGGTGACGTTTGACATACCCCACGGACCAGGTCCGGATGGCGGTGACGCCATCTAGCTGTGTCGTCGTCATAGCGGCGTGACCTGCGGTCCGTCTAGCAAACCCATGGCACAGGTCATCGCGTACCAGCTACCGCTTTCATCGGCCCTCTCCCACCCCTAAATGCTGAGTGCCGAGCGGAGAACGGCGGGCGGCCGTCGGACGCTATCCTTATTAAAATAGTGTCAACAGCCGCCAGGACTCCGCAGCTCATCGGTGTGTGCGGCATCACATTAGCCTATTTGATAGCGACTTTCAATAGTGTAGAGTCACTCATCTCAGTTCGTCGCTGCGCGGCACCGTGGGGTTTCAATGTCGGATTGACGAAGGTGATGGCATGCCCTCAGCAAACACCGGTTCGCTCCGCGACCGACGCCGTGCCGAGCTGCTGTCCCAGATCCAACGGACCGCGCATCGGCTGTTCGCCGAGCGGGGCTTCGAGGCGGTGACGACCGAGGACATCGCGGCGGCCGCCGGGATCTCCATCAGCACGTATTTCCGGTACGCGCCCACCAAGGAAGGCTTGCTGGTCGATCCCGTGCGGGAGGCGGCCGCCGAGATCGTGGGTGCCTACAGCGCCAGGCCGCCAGATGAGTCGCCGGTCGAGGCGTTGATCCAGCTGTTCGTCACGCACGCCAGGGATGTCAGCGGGGTCGACAACCTCGACACGTGGCGCCTTGCCGTCGCGACCGCGCCCCACTTGTTGAGCAAATCCGTTTTGGTCAGCGAGACCGACCACGGCACGCTGATACGGCAGGTTGCTCACCGGATGAATGTCGATGCGGCGGTTGACATTCGGCCCGCGCTGTTGGTCCATACCAGTTTGGCCACGGTGCAATTCGTCCTCGATGGATGGCTGACCTCAAACATCGCCGAGAGCCCACCGTTTCACGTCCAGCTGGAGGAGGCGCTGCGCATCACCCTCGCCGGATTCGACGGACAACGGGGCTCAGAACCTGGCCGGGGCTAAACCGCCGTGACTTTGCTCGCCGCCGCGTGAAACAATCGCTGGCCGTGAAGACCTTCGAGGATCTGTTCGTCGAGCTGGGCGAGCGTGCCCGCACCCGGCCGGCCGGCAGCGCGACCGTCGCCGCGCTGGACGGCGGCGTCCACGGGCTGGGCAAGAAGATCCTCGAGGAGGCCGGCGAAGTGTGGCTGGCCGCCGAACACGAATCCGACGAAGCGCTGGCCGGCGAGATCAGCCAGTTGCTCTACTGGACACAAGTGTTGATGGTGGCGCGCGGGCTGACCCTCGACGACGTGTATCGGAAGCTGTGACCATGCTGCGGGTTGCCGTTCCCAACAAGGGCACGCTGAGCGAGCCGGCCAGCGAGATCCTCGCCGAGGCGGGCTACCGGCGACGCACCGATTCCAAGGATCTGACCGTCATCGACCCGGCCAATCAGGTCGAGTTCTTCTTCTTGCGGCCCAAAGACATTGCCATCTATGTGGGTTCGGGAGAATTGGATTTCGGCATCACGGGCCGGGATCTGGTGGGCGATTCCGACGCACCGGTGCGCGAACGGCTGGCGCTGGGATTCGGCTCGTCCAGCTTCCGCTATGCCGCGCCGGCCGGGCGTGACTGGAAGATACCCGATCTGGCCGGCAAACGGATCGCCACCGCTTATCCCAATCTGGTCCGAAAAGACTTGTCCGGGCGTGGTATTGAGGCGACGGTCATCAGGCTCGACGGTGCGGTGGAGATCTCGATTCAGCTCGGCGTGGCCGATGCCATCGCCGACGTGGTGGGCTCTGGGCGCACCCTGAGCCTGCACAACCTGGTGGCATTCGGCGAGCCGCTGTGCGATTCGGAAGCGGTGCTGATCGAAAGCGACCACAGCAGCAAGTCCGGCACGCAGGCGGCGCGCGATCAACTGGTGGCGCGGATCCAGGGCGTGGTGTTCGGCCAGCAATATCTGATGCTGGACTACGACTGCCCCCGCTCGGTGCAGGACAAAGCCACGGCGATCACGCCGGGCCTGGAGTCGCCCACCATCGCACCGTTGGCCGACCCGGATTGGGTGGCCATCCGCGCGCTGGTGCCGCGTCGCGGCGTCAACGAGATCATGGACGAGTTGGCCGCCATCGGCGCCAAGGCGATCCTGGCGTCCGACATCAGGTTTTGCCGGTTCTAATCGCGCACGCGGTGCAAAACGGGCTGCTGTGTTAGCGTCCGCCTCGGGGCACTGCCCGGGTTGGCGTGTGGGCCGTCCCCGCATCAGTCGCCGGTGTTCGTCTCCCAGGAGGGTCTTCCGTGACACACGCACTTCTTGTCTTGCTGGCTTTACTGATTGGTGTCGTGGCGGGGCTGCGCTCGCTGACCGCACCCGCCGTCGTCGCCTGGGCCGCGTACATCGGCTGGATCGATCTGCACGGCACATGGGCGGGCTGGATGGCCAGCATCATCACGGTGATCGTCTTCACCGTTCTCGCCGTGGGCGAACTGATCAACGACAAGCTGCCCAAGACGCCGGCCCGTACCGCGCCGCCGATCTTCGCGGCCCGGATCGTCATGGGCGGGCTAGCGGGCGCGGCCCTCGGCGCGTGGCCGCACTGGACGTTCACCGCGCTGGGCGCCGGCATCATCGGTGCGGTGCTGGGCACCCTCGGCGGCTACCACGCGCGCAGGCGGCTGGTCGCCGCGACGGGCGGCAAGGACCTGCCGATCGCGTTGCTCGAGGACGCCGTCGCGATCGTGGGCGGGTTCGCCATCCTCGCGGCGACGGGTCACGTGTTGACCGAGTACCTGCTGACGGCGGTTAAGTGACAGAGCATTTCGATGCGATCATCGTCGGCGCCGGGCAGGCCGGCCCACCGCTGGCGGGTCGGCTGACCGCGGCTGGGCAACGCGTCGCGGTGGTGGAGCGCAAGCTGATCGGCGGCACTTGCGTCAACACCGGATGCATCCCGACCAAGACGCTGGTGGCCTCCGCGCATGCCGCGCATCTGGCGCGCCGTGGCGCTGAATACGGCGTCGGCACCGGGCCGGTCAGCGTCGACATGGCGAAGGTCAAGGCCCGCAAGGACGAGATCATGCTCGGCGACCGCAAAGGCGTCGAGGATTGGCTCGAGGGCATGAACGGCTGCACCGTTTTTCGCGGCCACGCGGTTTTTCAGGATCCGCACACGCTTCGCGTCGGCGACGATGTGCTGCACGCCGACCGCATCTTCCTCAACGTGGGTGGGCGTGCGGTGGTGCCCGACATCCCGGGCCTGTCCGAGGTCGACTTCCTCACCAACGTGTCGGTCCTCGAACTCGACACGGTGCCAACGCATCTCGTCATCGTCGGCGGCAGCTATATCGCCCTGGAGTTTGCGCAGATGTACCGGCGGTTCGGGGCCCGGGTGACCGTCGTCGAACGGGGGCCGCGGCTCGCATCGCGCGAGGACGAGGACGTCTCGGCAACCGTCGAAGAAATACTGCGGGCCGAAGGCATCGACGTCATCGTAGGCGCCGATGATGTGCGAATAGCCAAGTCCGGCAATGGGTTCGAGCTAACACCTCGTGCGGGCGCCGCCCCCGTCGAGGGGAGTCACCTGCTGCTTGCGGTGGGCCGGCGACCCAACACCGACGACCTCGGCCTGGAAGCGGCCGGAGTGCGGACCGATGCCCGCGGCTACATTCTGGTCGACGATCAGCTGAAGACCAGCGTCGATCACATCTGGGCGATGGGCGACTGCAACGGCAAGGGCGCCTTCACCCACACCTCCTACAACGACTTCGAGATCGTCGCCGCCAACCTGCTGGACGACGACCCGCGCCGGGTGAGCGACCGGATCACCACCTATGCGCTCTACATCGATCCGCCGCTCGGGCGTGCCGGCATGACCGTCGATCAGGTCCGCGCGTCGGGCCGCAAGGCGCTTCTCGGCAAGCGGCCGATGACCAGAGTCGGCCGGGCGGTGGAAAAGGGTGAGACGCAAGGCTTCATGAAGGTCGTGGTGGACGCCGACACGCAGGAGATCCTGGGGGCCGCCGTCTTCGGGGTCGGCGGCGATGAGGCGATCCACGGCATTCTGGACGTGATGTCGGCCAAGGCGCCCTACACCACGCTGTCGCGGACCATGCACATCCACCCCACGGTCAGCGAGCTGATTCCCACGCTGCTGCAGGAGCTCTCGCCGCTCGACTAGGCCGCCGGCTCCGTCGGACACGAATCAGTCTGTGCGCCAAGTGATTCCGGCCATCCCGGATAGGGCGGCGGCGTTCCCCCGAACAGCGGGCAGTGCTGCTGGTGGGGGCACCAGTCGCACAGCCGCGACTGGCTGGGACGGAAATCGCCCGTCTGCCCGGCGGATTGGATGGCCCGCCAGATCGCCATCAGCGTCTTCTCGAACCGCAGCAGCTCGTCGCGGTCGGGCGTGTAGTCCAGCACCTGGCCGTCGGCCAGATAGATGAGTCGCAGCCGGCTGGGCTGCACACCCCGCGAACGCAACAGCGCCACGGCATAGAACTTCATCTGGAACATGGCCTTGAACTCGGCCAGGGCTCGCGCGGCCGGCGGGGCCTTGCCCGTCTTGTAGTCGACCACCCGAAGCTCGCCGGTGGCCGCGACGTCGATCCGGTCGATGAAGCCACGGAGCAGGGTGCCGTCGGCGAGCTGGACCTCCACCCGCTGCTCGCAGCATTCCGGGTTGAACCGGGTCGGGTCCTCGAGCCGGTAGTACCCGGCGAGCAGCGCCTGCGCCTCGGCCAGCAGCTGCTTGCGCTGCGCCGGATCCAGGTCGGCGGTCATCTCGGGCGTCGCGGCGATGATCTGGTCCCACGCAGGCTCCACCAGCGACATGGCGGTGTCGGGGCCGCGCTGCTCGGCGGGCAGGCCGTAAAGCTGTTGCAGGGCGGCATGGACCAGCGATCCGCGTAGCTGCGCGGCCGACGGCGCCTCGGGCAGCCGGTCGATGGCGCGGAATCGGTACAGCAGCGGGCATTGCTTGAAGTCGGCGGCGCGCGACGGCGACAGGGCCGGGCGGTACACCTGCCCCGCCGGGCGTTCCGCCGCCCGGGGCGCCTCCGGCTGGACGATCATGTCGGCAGCCTAGGACCGGGCGCCGACAACCCCCAAACACCTGCGGCGGCGAGTCGGCTGGCACGCTAGACCGCGTGTCCGTAACCGGCCCTTTCACCGAGGGCGAGCGCGTCCAGCTCACCGATGCCAAGGGTCGGCATTACACGGTCGTGCTCACCGCGGGCGCCGAGTTTCACACCCATCGCGGGGCGATCCCGCACGACGCGCTGATCGGGCTCGAGCAGGGCAGCGTGATCAAGTCCAGCAACAACGCCGTGTACCTGGTGATGCGGCCCCTGCTGATCGACTACGTCATGTCGATGCCACGCGGGCCCCAGGTGATCTACCCGAAGGACGCCGCCCAGATCGTGCACGAGGGCGACATCTTCCCGGGCGCGCGGGTGCTGGAGGCCGGCGCGGGCTCCGGCGCGCTGACCTGTTCGCTGCTACGCGCGGTCGGGCCCGAAGGCCGGGTGACCTCCTATGAATTGCGCGCCGACCACGCCGAGCACGCCGAACGCAACGTGTCGGTGTTTCACGGCGGGCAGGCGCCCGACAACTGGCAACTGGTCATCGGCGACGTCGCCGACTCCGAGTTGCCAGACGGGTCTTTCGACCGCGCCGTGCTCGACATGCTCGCGCCGTGGGAGGTGCTGGAGTCGGTCGCGCGACTGCTGATCCCCGGCGGCGTGCTGATCATCTACGTGGCCACCGTCACCCAGCTGTCGCGCGCGGTCGAGGCCCTTCGGGCGCAGCAGTGCTGGACCGAGCCACGTTCCTGGGAGACGTTGCAGCGCGGCTGGAACGTCGTCGGTCTCGCGGTCCGGCCACAGCATTCGATGCGCGGCCACACCGCCTTCCTGGTCTTCACGCGACGGCTCGCGCCCGGCGTCGTCGCGCCCGTGCCGTTGGGCCGCAAGCGGGAAGGCCGCGACGGCTAGCTGTACTCGGCAGACACGTTGGTGACGGTTGTTGATTGTGGGGAGGACCTCCGGGCTTAGTGGAGATATCTGA
>NZ_BAAGDE010000102.1:0-9582 GCF_054660795.1 Mycobacterium sp. MUNTM1 | reverse complement strand
GTGGTGACCAGCCAGCAGCGCGCCCGAATTGCGCTGGCTCGACAGCATTGCCGCCAAGTCCTCGAGGACGCCCACCGCCCATCCCGGTCCGCGTTTCGCAACGATGCTGAACATGTGTCTGTGCGGATCGCCACACCACGAGATCCCAGTACGCCAGCACCGTCGAACGCGTGCTCTATCTGCGGGAGTCGCCAGGCGCGCAAGCGGCCATATTTGCCTATGCACCGCGCATGTGTCTGCGATAAGTGTTGGGGGAGCGCGTGATCGATCGCGGACCTGACCGCCCTGCGACGGTATTGCGTAGAGCATGAAGGAGCCGCGTGGGCACAGGCACCTTCGCGCAGATGCGTTGGCAGGCACGGGAGAAGGGGTATTCGTGCAGGATCTTGTGCGCCGTGGCGAGGCATGTCGGTGGGCATAGCCAAGGTTGGTGGTAGCATCACAAGCGATGCTTGTGTACTAGTACAAGTGTAACTTGTGGATAGGGCCGGTTTGAGAACGTCGCAGCCTTGCTGGCGGCAAGGACGTGATGAGGGGTTTGGATGACGACGAGTGATGTCACCGTGGAGTTGATCCAGGCTGCGGCACAACGGGATGCCGAGGCCTTTGCCGCTAAGATGGCCGACTCGTCGCTAGCCGCCGCCGTGGATGTGTGGTTGCGCCGCGTGGCGCGGCGCAAAGTCACCCCTACCCAGCGGGCACGTCTGGTGAAAAGCGTCGAAAGAGGCGACGCGGCTGAGACTAAGGCCGTGCAGCTCACCCGCGCGGCGTTACTGCGTGCTGCTGGGCTCGATGAGCGGCCCGCGGCCGCGGCGGCACTCGCCGCCGGGGCCACCTACACCGAGGTCGGTGCTGTACTCGGGATGACGCAGCAGGGAGCCAGCTTCCGGATGCGTCCTTACCGCGCTGCTATGCAGACGGGAGGGATACCGTGAGCGAGGCAACCACCATTGGGCAGCACGTCCTGATTGTTACGACGGCGGGATCATTCACTGTCGATGGCAGGCGATTGACCGAGCCGGTCGACGCCGCCGACAAACTGGCCAAGCTCATCCTGTGGGCAGCCCAACGCGGTGGCTTGAAGCCGATTCCAGGCTCCGGTGACCAATCCGTTCCCGCGCGCGTATGGGTGGTCGGCGGTGCGGTCGGGCTGCTGACCGGGGTTCCCGGCGACTACATCGGCGATCCGGGCGCCCATCTAGGGCGCGCGTTGGCCCCACTCGTCGATGACGGCTGGGAACTGCGCGGTGGGACTGGAAAAGCATTGGTACTGGGGCATGGCAGTGGTCCTGGACGGGTGGTCGTCGAAGTCCTGGCCGAGCAACATCCGTGGCTGGCTACCGGTGATGCGACGATCGCCGACGACGCCGGCGAACTCGGCCGCCGCCTCGCCCGATGGCATGAAGCGCTGGGGGCGTTACCGGGATCCAACGGCGCCATTTCAGGGGCGATGCTGGTCGACCACATCATGGGCGCGCGGGCGGGCCGCCGCGGCGCGATCGTGTCTGAACCCGGGCTGCTAGCGGCGTGGGTCACACCAGAACTGCGGATACAACCCGCGTGGTTGGCAACCGCAGAGCAGGTAGAACACGAATTTCAGCACTGTGAAGAACTGGTGTGCCTGACCCAGCAGAGCCCGGCGCTGGCCGCGGCGGGGATGCTCACGTTCGGGTACGGAAGTCCGATTGCCCTCGAGGCTGACGCCGCGGCCGCCGCCGCGTCAGCGACGAAACGGGCCTTCGGCCTATGGCTTGCGGATCTGCCTGCCGCTGACGATCTGAACATGTCTGAGATGCTGCCGCTGCCACACCCGCAGATGGCCGCCGATCACCGCGTGCAGGCCTGGCTAACCACCGAAGACCTGGACGGCCTGACCAAGGCTGTCCGCGACGGTGGTGCAGGACTGACTGTGGAGCAGCTCGGCATCAGCGAAGCGATCGTCTGGCCGCACAAAGCGCGCATCTTGGAAGCCTGGGCGAGTCGGCTACGAGGGGCGCGCGAGGCCTTCGCTGACGATGCACCGTTGCTGGCCCTGATGGATGATGCTGCGGCTAACTACCTGTCAGCTCTGGCTGATCCGCGCATGTGGACCGATGATGCCATGCGCCACCACTTCCAACCGGCGTGGGCCGCCGCGATCGCCACCCACATCCGGCTGCGCGGCCGGCGCGCCGCGATGCGGATCTCTCGCGAATTCCGAGTATGGCCGCTGTATTCATGCGGCACTGCGATGATTTACGCGCTGGGGCGCGACGAGGCAACCGACACCGTGATTGACTTGTCTGACACCCATTCTCGACTCGGACGCATGAGGGTCACCAGCCGAACGGCGGTGACCGACGAGATGATCCTGGCGGTCCTCATGGCCGAGACCACCTCCGAGGTTTCAGCCACGCTGACCGAGGCTCTCGATGCTTCCGCCTACCTCGACCACGCGGCGATTGGGCGGACCGTCCAGGTAGACAGCACCGAAGCTGGTGCTCGAACGGACGCAGGGGAGCCATTGCCTGATGCGGCGGCAAGCACGGTTGTGGAAGCGTCGAACACCAACTCAACACCGGCGGAAACCGACGACCAGCAGGCACAAACGCCGACCGAAGGCGCAAAATCACGCCGCGCCGGCCGAGCCAAACCAGTCACCGGTGGTGTGCCGGCTGCGGTGCTGCACACCGACGGGTTGTGGTTACCCCATAACACCAGGGTGGCCTTGACGGAGCCGGTCACGCACGTCGGACAGGTCGCCGAACTGGCCTACAAGCATGATATCGGCTATCGCCTATCAGCGAATTACAGTGAGCGAGGCCAAATTTGGATCACCGAAGAGGCCTGCGAGTATTTCGGAATTGACGTGAAAGCGCTCGCCGAGGCTAGGGCCACCGAGCGTGGACAGCTGCTGCACGAGCTGACCCACAACATCGCATTCGTCACTGACGCCCTCGCTGATGGCTGGCGTCTTGGCGGTGGCGGGGAAGACAACACGGTTCAGCGTTTAGGCGTCTGGACCCGGGTCTATCGGGAAGGCTCTGATCGACCGGGTGTGATGATCGCGCTCATTGCGGGTATGGACGCCGTGTCATCGACATACGGCTCGCCCGCCGACGACGACGATGACCGAGAACTGGACTCAGGCAAAGGAATGCCCGTCCTAACCGGCAAGCCCTCGCCGGCGCAGATCGCACGCCGGCTTCAACTGCTCGCCGACGCACTGGGATTTCCGTGGAAGATCAACGGCAACGTGACCGCCATCGACCTACTCGTTCAGTCCCGACCCAAGACGTTCAACGTGCGCGAGTGGAAAGCGGAGGTTCTCGCACCATCGACCACCGCGCCGCCCTACGGGATCCTGGACATCGAACGTGACTACAACTGGACCAGACAACCGTCCGCCGAAGAGTGCCAGTGCCGATATGTACACGCCTACGACCGCGGCGGATCCTATTTCGCGGCCCTGAGTACCTTGGAGCTCCCGATCGGCGACCCGATCCACCAGCTCGACGGAGCGAAGTTCGACCCCAGACTACCCGGCTACTGGCTTGTGGATGTCCCCGAAAACCACAACTGGCGCATGCCATATGTGCTCAACCCCAACGACTACCAGTTCAATGAACCGAAATGGGTTAGCACGCCACGAGTCGAACGAGCACTCGCGCTCGGCTACGACATCGACATCATCGAAGCCATTGTCTGGCCCCGGCATGGCCGTGTATTGCGGTTGTGGTGTGAGCGGTTTAGTAACGCCAATACCGTTCTTGACACTGATGATCCCGACGCTCAGGCAGCCCGTCGGCAAGCCAAAGTCGTGCGCAGCACAGGCCTGGGCATCATGGGCTCAGATCTCCTCAAAGGCAGGCCGGGCTATGACCCGGCCAGACGCATCCTCGCGGCCGCTAAAGCCAACGCCAACATCGCCTATCGCTTTGACCAAATCGGTCAGCGTAGCGACCGGTGGCCCGTAGCGGCGTTGTCTGACACGGTCCTTTACGTCTCCGATGATCCCGACCCGAAGTCCGCCTGGCCTGGTGGTTCCGAGACGTTCGGCCGCGGATTCGGCAAATACAAGCCCGAAGGTTCAGCCCTGCTCGCCGATCACCTCGAGTTCCTCGACGGCAACAAGTACAAGGGCAAGAAACTGCTCACCGCGCCGGACGAATGGCGCGAACGGCTGCCATCATTCACAGATGAGAGGGGTCACTGATGGCACGCGGACCGCGCCGGCGCCGCCGCGACATCTCGCCAGGAGATCTGGTCCCGTACGGATCGGTTGCTAACCGGGATGTAAGGGTCGATCTCGCCGCAACCAGACTTCGAACATCGAAAACCGCTGTGCGCGAGACGATCAGAGATGCCGCCGCCCGACTACGCAACATTTTCTACCGCGCGATCTCCGGCCTGCCTGAGGCCGACGTCGGCGAACTCACCAACATCAAGGGCATGTTGCAAGCTGCCTACGGAAAAGGGCCCCGCGGCAGCGAAGTCGACGCGAACAAAGCCGCCGAATCGCTGGGCGTGTCACCGGCCACAATACGACGTTGGGCCCGCGGCGCCCAACAGCCATCAGAAGACCACCTCAAAGCCCTGAAATCAGCCGCCCGTAAAGCAGCCACCACCAAAGCCGGCCGCCGCCGCGCCACGGCCATGTTCCGCGCCAGCGAGCGCGGACGTAAAGCTCTCGATAAGGGAGCAACGATCCACATCAGCGGCTATCAGGCACCCTCCGGGTATGAACACGAACGCGATCGCGTCTGCTCACAGCCACTAACAGGCACAGAAATCGAGGAACTACTACGAGCCTATGAAGACGGCGGCGACCGCGGCCTATGCGACTGGCTAACAGACGTCATGGACCGAAAATACGTGGGGGACTGGATGTTCGGCACGATCGAGGACTTTCGGATCGGCGACATCCTGTGAGCACTCCGCGCCTTGTGGAACCCATAGCAGGGCCCCGCTGGACAAGGAAACGATTCGTCAACATGCTCGCCGACTGCTACGGGACCACTATCACTGGCGAGATCGATATCGACGCCGTCGCCGAATACTGTGGCGTCACACCAGCAACCGTGCGCCGCTGGATCAGCGGCGATACCAGCATCAACAGCAGGAATGCCGCTGCGCCCCCGGCCCGAATCGCACAACTGCAGCGCGGACCCGATGTCGTTGAACGCCGCAACGAACAACGATACGACCGGGCGCTCGCAGCACTGACCAACATCAACGACGAAAGCTCGAGCCTGCCGGCCTGGTACCAACAAGGCTGGCTCAATGAACATACCGTCGCCATCGTCGAAGTCACAGGCAAGCCGTGGCGCCAAGTCGTTATCACCAAAGCCAATCCACGCGCCCTGATCGAACTGCGCCGCCGCTCAGCAATCGTCACCAGCCTCACGCTGCCGACCCGCTTCCACGCCCAAGTGCTCGCCCACGCGGTCATGACACGCCAGCAGACCTGGCGAGTGCACCCCAGTCCCCGCCAGCTCGCGATCGGCCGCACTCAGGTGTGGATGGCTGATGCCCCCGCAGTCCAGCTAGGATCTCTGGCCGACCAAATCGGCGTCGGCCCTGGCCGCCAAGACGAGCACTAAACGCCGGGCCGCGCACGTGGCCGGCCGAAGCAAGCTGATCACTGTGGAGGTGAGGCGGTGTCGCCGGTATCGGTGAGCACTCGCACGCGCCGCGTAGCGCGGTTCAATGTCACGGCCAGTTGCGTTGCCCGATAAGGTCGAAACCGTGGCAGATCGCTCGGCCTTGTACCCGGAGGCAGACCCCTACGAGTCCGGAATGCTCGACGTGGGCGACGGCAACCGCATCTATTGGGAGGCGTGCGGTAACCCGGCCGGAGTTGCGGCATTGGCGGTGCATGGTGGCCCCGGTTCGGGGTGTGTGCCTGGGATGCGACGACTCTTCGACCCCACCAAGTATCGGGTCGTGCTGTTCGATCAGCGGGGCTGCGGTCGCAGTACGCCGCATGCCAGCGATGCTGCGGTGGGTCTTGCCACAAATACCACCGACCACCTGATCGCCGACATCGAACGCCTACGGCTCCACCTGCATGTGCGGCGCTGGGTGCTGGCCGGGTGGTCGTGGGGCACGACGCTGGCACTGGCCTACGCCGAGCAACACCCCGAGCGTGTCGCGGCGCTCGTCTTGACGGCGGTCACCACCACCACGGCTCGCGAAGTGCAGTGGATTACCCGCGATGTTGGCCGGCTCTTTCCCGCCGAATGGACCCGCTTCCGTGACGGGGTACCTAAAGCCGACCGAGATGGCGGCCTCGTCGAGGCGTACTCCCGGCTACTCAATAACCCTGACCCGACTGTGCGGCACAAGGCGGCGCTGGACTGGTGTGAATGGGAGGACGCCCATGTCAACCTGGGACCGCGGCCGCGGCCGCGGTTGGTTAACGCTGATCCAGATTTCCGAATGTGCTTCGCACGCTTGGTTACCCATTACTGGCGCCACGCGGCGTGGCGGGGCGAGAACCAGCTGCTCGACAACATCACCAGAATTGCTCAGATCCCGGCGGTGTTGATTCATGGCCGCCTCGACGTCAGTGGTCCACCCGATATGGCCTGGCATCTGGCCCAGGCCTGGCCTGCAGCGCGGCTGCACATCGTGCCGGGCATGGGCCACGAATCCGGCGGTGCGATGGCGACCCATGGCGTCGATGCCCTCAACGAGTTCGCCGCCAGCCTCGAGCCATGACAGATCCAGGTTCCGCGAGGTACACGGCGCGGCCCACAAAATGCGTCACAATCCCTTGATAGCCAACAGCATTCGCTGGCGGAGCACCTTTTGATCTGGTCCGGAAGCGATGCGCTCACACCTCATCGGGAACGTGCGGACGGTGGCCATGTGCTCATGGCGTTCAGACCATGGGCGGGCTATCGACGGTCGCTGGGAGTGTGGGTGGCTTTGGCAGGCAATCGTGACGTCGATTGTTCGTGAATTGTGGTGCCGCTTGGGTTCCGCCGGTCTGATTCTGTTGGTCAATCTCGACGTCATTGTGAGATGGTTGTGTCGCGGTGTCGGAGAGTGTGGGCGAGGCGGTAGGAGTTGGTTCCGGTCTCGATGATGTTGCGGCCGAATGTGAGTCGGTCGACGGTGGCTGCGCAGAGTCGTGGGTCGGTAAGGCCGCCATCCGGCCAACGATGGATTACTTGCCGGGTGTGGCGAAGACAAACAACGCCATGAAGGCGAGGTTGATGAAGAAGACGGCTTCGACGAGGCCGACGGTGATGAGGAAGGGCGCGAACATGCGTTGTTGGGCCTCGGGTTGGCGGGCCACGCCGGCGACTAGTTGGGCGCCGGCCATGCCGTCACCGATGCCGGCGCCGATGGCGCCTCCGGCCATCATCACGCCTCCGCCGGCAAGGGCTCCTGCGGTGATGATTGCGTGGACGAGTTCGGGGTCTGCGGCCATTGGTTACTCCTCTACGTGGATTGTTGGACCAGGGAATTAACGGAGGAAACAACTTGTGCAACACCATCTTCGGTGCTTATGCGCTCGCTGATTTGGCTGGCGTTGTCCCGCAGATGCGGATCGTTGACGGCGATGCGCATGGCCTCGGCGAGGCGTTGCGAGGTGAGTGTGCGTTGGTTGATGGTGGCCGCGCAGATCCCGAGTTCGGTGATGCGCCTGGCCCAGAACGGGCCATCACCGTAGGCGGGTAAGGCGATGGTGGGTACTCCGGTGCGGATGCCTGCCGCGGTGGTTCCCGCGCCGCAGTGGTGCGCCACGGCGGCAACCCGAGGAAATAGCCAGTCGTGAGGGGTGTCGCCGATGGTCAACATATGGTCATCGGCGACATGCAGACTGGTCCAGCCAGCTTGCACGATGACCCGGGCATCGGCCAGTTGGGCGGCGCGGCGGATCGTGTCGGAGAGCTGCTCGGCCCGCGCCGGGGTGGTCATCATGCTGCCGAACCCGACAAACACTGGGGGTGGACCGGCAGCAAGGAAATTGGCGAGGTCGGTGGGCGGTTCCCAGCCGCCGGTGCTCGCCGGCCACCAGTATCCAGTGACTTCCAATCCCGGGCGCCAGTCTGTAGGACGGGGCGCCACCCTTGGTGAATACCCGTGCAGGATAGGCCATTGCGCAGCGGTACGTTGTTGACGCAGACGCCGGACCGACGTGCGCGACAGTCCGAGCTGGCGGCGGAATTCCGCGACCACGCCGCCATAGAGGCGGTCGAGCAGCCAGGCGCCCGCGTTGGCGGCAGCCCGATTCCCGAACGACCCGGCCGACCAGGCACCCATCACCGACGGCGGGTACTGCGCGGTCGCTGACAACGGCTGCAACCGGACCCCAAGAGAGGGAATGCCTTTGGCTTCGGCCATCGGGTGCCCGACCATTTCGGCGAACGGCGACAGCAACAGGATGTCTGCGGGTTCGTTGGCAACGGCCGACAGGATGTCGTTGCCCAGCGCCCGCATGCCCTTGGGTGAGGCGAATGTTGCCAAGCCTTTGATCGGTGATACCTCGGCGCCATCGGCGGCAAGTTGCAGATCAGCCGGCAGATCGCGAAACCCCAATCCGCAGCCCGAAATCATGTCCCCGAAGGGCGTGTAGGCGGCTATGGCGACCTCGTGGCCGGCCTGCTGCAGCGCCACGCCCACCCCGGTGAGAGGAGCGACGTCGCCGCGGCTACCCACCGCGACGATAAGGACGCGGCTCATCGGTTCACCGCCACGGCACGACCGAAGATGGCGACCAGGTCTTCACCGTAAGCATGGGCGTCGAAGTCGGGTTCGCGCAGGATCTTCTCTGCCACGGCATTGACCGCGCCGCGGAGGGCGAGCGCCATCGACGCGATCGGGAAATCGCCGAATTCCTGACCCTGTTGCCCCGCAGTCAGGATCGCCGTCGGGTCCAAGACGGCCAGCTCCTGTTTCAGTTCAGGTGTCAGTCCGAGTTCCTCGAAACGGCGCCCGTCTGCGGCCTGGTAGCTCGTACCGAGCTGCGTTAGGGCCGCCAGGTGCGAACGGTGGGTGTCGAAGTACGCGACGCTGCTCTTGATGTAGGCGGCTAGCTTGTTCGCCGCGGTTGATTCCGCATAGACGGCCGGTACGACGACCGACAGTGCTGTGCGGTACATCTCCTCGACGATCGCCTCGACTAAGTTGTCCTTGGCGCCGAAGTGATACAGCACCGCACTCATCGCGACCCCAACCCGATCAGCGATCTTGCGGATCGAGGTTTGGGCCCATCCGATCTCGGCGATCACGTCGATCGCGGCGGCCACGATCTGCGCCCGTCGCGCCGACTGGGTGAAGGTCGCCGGCTTCTTCGGATCTGATCGCATACTCTGATATTAGATCAAGTGATCAGGATGGGAAAGCCTCGGCGTTTACCTGCGTGCCGCAGAGCGGTGCGCGAACCGGGCCACCATCTCGCGGAATTCGCGACCCCCACATTCGCAAATACTCGACCGCGAAAACGGGCGCCGACGTCAGGATTCACGAACAAACGACGCCGAGATCGGCACACAAGGCCATGTGTGGGTGGTGGGTTGGCGGTCGCGGTGGTGCGGCTGGTGATGGGGATAGGCGGCCCGTTGAGGGGCGATAGGTCGGGTGTGGGTG
>NZ_BAAGDE010000101.1:0-9868 GCF_054660795.1 Mycobacterium sp. MUNTM1 | reverse complement strand
ATCCTCATTCACAGGCCCGACGCCTACGATCGGGACAGCCCCCGAGGAGGCGAGGCGGACCTGATCGTCGCCAAACAGCGAAACGGGCCCGCCCCAAGAACTTTGACTGTGGCCAGCACCCTGCACATGTCAAGTTTTCGCGACCTCCCACGGCACTAAGACGATGATGTTGTTGTTGTGAGGGTCTCACGGGCCGGTGGCGGAATCTCACGAATGATGACGGAGTGGTGGCGGATCCGCCAAGTTCGTGAGACACGCGGGTCGTTCAATCCCAAGGCCGACTGCAACGGATTCCCGTTACAGCTTCCGCGCACGCGCCCTGATGCACCGACTGTTTGTCACAGCGTCCGTACGGTCGCCCGCGGGCGTCAGCGGCGGCTAACGGCAGGCTGCTGTAGTTTCAGCTCACCTGGAACGCGTTCTCGGTGGCAGGCAGGCGTTGCGCGGTGTACCTCGTCTTGAGACCTTCGAACTGGCCGAAATTGAAGCTCATGCCGTCGATTAGGTAAGCACCGGCTGCCAGCGGGTCGTCGAGACGGACGGATTCGCCGACGTTAAACGGCGTGTCTCCTTCGTGCTCGAAGCTTGCCTGCGGCCCGTCCAGTGCAACATTGGTCGGCTGGATTAACGGAATGTCACCGCGAACAACTAGCTGCCCGTGGATGTTGATGAGGGCATGGTCAATCAGATCGTCAATGCCATCGAACGCGTCGGCCAGCTCTTTCGGTCGACCGTTCAGCTCAGCGATGACCTCGGCGACACGCTGCCGACGGTACTGGTTGCGCCGCTCGTTGCGTGCAGGCTCGTATGCGTTGACCAGACGCGGATTGAGCAGCACCCCTACACGGTGCCGCGCATCGTCGAGGACGTGCCGATCTTGTTCGGTCAAGGCTGCGGCGAGATCGGCGTAGCGTTGCCATTCGGCCGAATCGGTGAACGCCGCCACAACATCCCGTGCGGTACTGAGAACTTCGTTGCTATCGAGACCGAGCATGACGGCCACGGACGGCGGCGCCGGTTCGGCCTGCAGGTTGGCTTGCAAAACCTGCTGGCTCCACGGTAGCCGAAGCGAGTATTCCGGCGATCGCCGATAGCCACGCGGAGAAAATTGCGGAACGGGGATGGCAGGGTATAGAGGCAGTCGGCTACGCACCCATCCCACCGTCGACTCCAAAACGTGCCCGAGTGGCGCGATCGTGCGCAGGTAGGCGCGCACCTCGCCACTGAGCTGGACCGACGGCACCTGCTGGGCAACCTGCTCCCAATTGCTCGTCAACAATGGTGTCTCGGTCAGTACAGTGACCCCGCCCTGCAGGTTCCGCAGTGCCTCGGTGACCACATCGTCACTGTCGTTACGCGCGGGATGGCGTGCCAGGAAAGTCTGGACTAATGGGCTGCCCGACCACGTCGTAGCCAGTGCCTGCACCGCAGGCCAGACGTCTTGTGTCGACATCATTCACCCTTGTCTATCAACAGTTTTCGCCATATCAGCAACCAGGATCATAGCCAAGTCCTGCTCACCATCGCGTTGATAATCTGCCGGAGGTCTCGAGATGCGCTCTGTGCCGCGCTGGTGGTGACGAATGAGTCCACACGGCCGCGACCGGTCCACCCCGCAGGGTCGGAGAGTTCACCGACAAGGACTTCCTCGCCTGCGGTGAGCTCGGCGAGTTCACGGAACCACACGCCGCGGTCTCGTTCTTCGTCAACTTGGTGCTCGGAGATTGCGAACTGGATCTGCTGAGATGCCGCCGCTGTCAACGCTTCGCCATCAGAACCATGGAGTCCCATCTGCGAGGACAAATCGAGACGATGCTGCAGCAGCGCGGTGGAGTGCGCCGCGAGCATCGCGCGCGACTCCTGCAGGGTCTGCGGCACAGCGACACCCGACAATGCGGGTGCGGTGAGATGTTGTTCAAGCCAGCGGTGCCAAATGCGGACTGCGACCGTCAACGGCCCTTGCCCGTCGCTTAGCGGGAACGTCCATCCCGACTCGAACACGGCGCGATCGGGCGCGGCGCTTCCCAACCAGCCTTCGACGCCGGCGCCGACGGTCGCCACCACCCGGCCGTTGGTGTCCTGCCAGTAGGCGACTGTCGGACGGGCCTGGGTGTTCGGCAAGAGGTGGTCCAGGTGCCGTTTGGTCTCATCGAACCAGGCCTCCTCGGGCGGGCGCCTCTCGTAGGGCGCGACGTTGACTGCGGTGAAGGGCAGATCCCGGGTGAGTCGGTCGGCCAACCCGACAGCCACTCCGGAGAGTTGAGCCAGGAAGCGCGCCCGGGCCCGATCATGTTCACCAAGGTGGTCGGGCAACTCCGCAAGCGAACGACTCAATGCCACGGCTGCCAGGAAATCGGCAAAAGAGTCGTGAATCGGACGAACCGTATCGAAGGGTGCCGACCGGACAATCCCTGTTTCAGAACCGAATTCACGCAGGCGCCGCACGGTCACCGAATGGCCGGCGTCGGTGAGCCGCTGGGCGGACTGGGTCAAAAGCGAACCCCAGTCGAGGGTGTCACAGTAACGCTTCTGTCCGTCGAGGAGTGTGGCGTAGGCCATCCCGAGGCCGGCGAAAAGGACGCTGGCGTCGGGGTAACCGCACTGTTCTGCAATATCCGTCATCACCGTGTGGAAGATCAGGGCGGGACTGGACGCGGTGCCCTGCAACGCAATCGCCCGGGCTCCCAGCAGCAGCATCAGTGGGTTGCTCGCCGCCTCGTGCATCACATGATTGACTTGACGGACCAGCCATTGCGCAGTGCTGGTGTCTAGCTGATAGAAGCTCTCCACGATCCGGCACTGCTCATCTTCAGACATCGGACAGACCATGAGGTCGGTGGTGGTGACCGAGCGGGTTAGCATGGCGCGCATGGCCGTGAGCCCGCGTCCGATCAGCACCAGGTCGGCACGTCGGTCCGCCGTCAGGAACTGTTTGAGCTCATCCTCAAGCTTCTCCCGCGTCCCGGGTGGGATCTCGGTTACTCCGTCGACGGCGATGACGACGTCGGTGTCGGCCAAAGCTGCAGTACCCACTGCGGGATGGGCACCGATGAAGGTGTGCCGGTTAAGCCCTGCGGCGACCATCGCCGCGAGCCGGCCGGGTAGGTAATCCTCGGCGCTGACTGCGATCACCACCGCGCCGTGCTCGGCCGCGCGGCGCTGCATGTCGAGTACGACTGTGGACTTCCCGCTGCCTGATGCCCCAGCCAACAAGCGGACCGCATGTTTTTGTGCCCAGCTCTCCAGGAGTTGCGGCTCGGCTGCTGACCCGACGCCGATGGCAACGTCCGGCCGACACGCCAGCTCGACCGGTGAGACGTCGGGGCGTGCGAGGACCGACGCGCAGAATTTGCTCTTGAGTGCGGTATCCCATTGGGTGCTCGGTATATGGTCTTGCGGCGTTGCCAGCAACGCCAGCACTTCGTCGCGCGTGATGATCCGGGCAGTGTCGTCGGCCAAGCCGCTGCGTTCGGTGACCATGTTGACCAGCTCGAGTACAACCCAACGACCCCGTTCTTCGGCTTCGGCCGTGCTGGTCACGTTGGGTAGGAGCGCCCTGGCGCGCGTCTGCGCCGCGTCAATGAGATCGGCATAGGCCAGCCCTTCAGCGCGAATAGAGGTCCGCGTCAGGGACTCGTCGCTGACGACGACGCCTCCCGTCTTACCGGTGATGAGCTGGCGGATATCGTCCAGGTCGCCGGACGCGGCCTTTTCCAGCGCATCGCGCACTTTCACGCCCGTCGGGCCGAGGCGCCCGTCGGTGACGAATTCATAGGTGGCCCCTGGATTTTCGCCCGCCAGCCCCGACCAGCGAACCAGCTCGTCAATGAGTTCTTGTTGACCCCAGGTATCACTCTGATTGCGCAGCTTAAATTGAGAACCTTTGACAAGATGTCCATCCTGCGAACGCATTTCGACGTCGATGATGTCGTTTTTGGCCTCGACGCGGATGGCATGCAGGCTGGGGTCTGTGGCAATGGTCAAGGCCATTTGCACGGCTTGGGCGTGCTGATAGGCGAACCCTGCCGCTGCAGCGACACCGCCCATACGGTCTGCATCCTTTCCTGGATAGCGCCGCGCTGACCCCAGTCGCGGATTCTATCGCCGTCGCCATGGTGGCCTTCGGCCACTCGGCGTCGTCCCGCGGGTGATGACGACGCGGTGTCAGAGGATCAGACAACCCAGCCGAGACCGTCACCCCCGTAGGAAACGAAGCTTTCTGTGAGACAAACCTTGAAACAACCTGCGTGAGACAAATCGGAGAGTTGCAGGTCACAGCCGCGACCATATGTCTTCTTGTTGTAGATTCTCGCGAATCGTGGCGGAATCTCACGGGTGATAGCGTTGTGATGGCGGATCCGCCAGGTTCGTGAGGCACGCCTGACGCACAATGCGGGGGGTGAGGGGGGTACTTCTCCACCGATTGTTGGCTATCTGCCCAGGGTGTCCAGGGACCGTTCACCGAGAGCTGCGAGCAGTTCATCGACCGCGGATCGAACGTCGCCGACGAATTGTCCCGACCGATCACGAGCGACAGCGTGAGACAACGGCCACGACCGGGTGACCTGAATGCTCGGCCGGACGTCGAACTTGTCAAGCGGCAACTTCGCCGCCCATTCGTCGAGACCGGGGAGCTCCTCTTGTACGGCATAGCCGCGATCGAGGAGCCACTTACGGAATGCCGGCTCGGTTAGTTCCTGACGGGGGCGCCGCCCGGCTCTTTTGTGTCGATAGTCGTCCACCCACTGACGCACATAGTCATCGCCTCTGATGTGCCGGCCTGGATACCAGCGCCGCGGGACGCTGGCCTGCCAGAACGACAAGTGAAAGTTCGCCGCGATGCGCCAATCCGGATCCGCGGTCAACTCAATCAGCGCACCGGCGCGATCCGGGTCGGAGTACACGCGCGTGTACTGGGCGGACAGCTCAGCCGGCCATGCGCTGAGCACGACATCGTTGTTCTCGAGGAATAGGCTCACCCGATCGAACGCAACGACCTGGCCGGGTGTGAACTTGACCCTGGCGTGCCCTAGCGTGTCTCGAACCTCGGCATCCCGGCCGGTCGCTTCCTCCAAGATCGCGCGTAGCCGCCGCAACCGGCGCCCGCGGTGCTCACCGCAGCGCTCCAGATCCGTATACGGCAACAGATCGGCGAAATGCTGTTCGGCGTTGGTGAAAAAGTCTTCCAGGACAGCGTTTTCCGCAGGACTGAGCAGCAGTGATGCTTCGAGCAGATTCCACCAGTGGTCGAGCAAGTCGTTCCACCGGATAGCCCGCCGGGAGGTTTTCTGCGGCGGCGTCAGACCTCGCGTGTTGATCTGAAGAGACTGCTGATCATCGGCGCTGGCGTACAACTTGCTTTCGATCACCACGAGCAGCGCCGCCCCGTACTGAATGACCCCGTCGTAGCGGGCCCGGCGCTGCGAGGCCAGGTTGGGTTCCTGGACGCTCAGATTCTCATGCGGGGCAAGGAAAACACTGACCAACTCGTCGACCCCGCCGGTCTCGTTCTCTGTCCCCGCCGGGACTAACGTCTCGGTCTGCAGCTCGAACCGCGCCGCCGGTAGCGCGGCCAGCGGCCCACAACCAGCGAGCCGCAGAAACACCTCGTGGGCCAGCAGCACCAGCTTCAGCACAATCAGCGCCGCACGAGTTAGCTGATCCTCGTGCCCGGGATCGCGGTCGTATGGCCGAAAGATGCTCAGGTGGCTCTCCATGACGCCCGAAGTTAGCTCATCGCCATGATGTGCGGGCTCGGTTCACGGGTCGCCGTGCCGGCAAAGGTGGGACAGTGGGGCGGTGAGCACTGTGCTTGAACGCCGACTGGCGAAGTGGCCGGACCCGCAGACGCGCGCGCAGGCCGCTGCGCTCTACGCGCAAGGCATGGAGTTACGGGCTGTGCTGCAAGGCTACCCAAATGAGGTAATCAGCGTCTCCGGTGGCAAAACCCTTGGGGCCGCGCGGCGAGCGATCTACGCGTATTACGCGCTGCTGCAGGAGATCACGGGTGAGTCAGACACTGACCCAGACGATCGCCTCGCCGTCGAACAACTGATCCGCGAACAGGGACTAGCGATCGCGATGTGCCGCACCGGTAGTGCGTTGAGCAAGTACAAGGCCGACTTCCCCGAGATCGACCGTTTCCCGGACCTGGCTTGGTGGGCCAGTCAAACGCCGTCGAGTTGGCCGCGCTGAGGCTTGGCTCTCCGCGTCCTTCCCCCGGCTAGGAATCGAAGCGGTTCGTGAGACAAACCGCGGTGCAGCCGTCGTGAGACAAACCGGAAAAGCCCAGCTCGGCGATACCTGCTGACGCACCTGAACGTGAAAACCAATGAGAGGGGTCCATTTCCCGGAAAGCAGAGAACCCCCCGAAGGGGGCCTCTGTTCGACGGGTGGAGAACAAGTTAGGAGCTTGCCCTCCGGTCTCCCCCCAACAACGAGGAGAGGCGACTTTGCTAGGTCGATCTCAGGGTAGAAGCTACCCGACGACGGAATCAAGTATTCCCACCCCAAATCACCGATCTCTCACCGCTGATGTGCGTCAATAGCGTTCAGCGAGGTCACGATCCGACCACAGCCAGCCACCGGAACCGCAGTGGGTACAGGCAGGGCCCCGACGTACTACCGACATAAAGCGGACGGGGCCGGGAGCTTTCCGATTAAAATCAACAGGGTCACCTCACCCAGAGGGGGCCATCGGGAAACGGTGGTCCAGGGGGAGAGAGCCGGCCGGTTCGTGCGGATTGCCACCCAGACGTACTGCCCGGACGAACAGTACGGACGGCTTTGTTCCTGCTCTCGCCGAGCTAAACGACCCAGATGATCCAACACATCGCTGGCCCAACGGAATTGACGGGTAAATGTCTGCTGAAGACGGTGATAAGAGTATCGGCGGCGCCACGCCGTCGCAGGCCCGCCGCCGTGATGCCGAGCGTATGCGCCGCGTGTTGCTGGCTCTGCTGTCTAGTGGCTGCGCAATCACGACCACGGAGCTTCGAATTCAGCTCGAGGGAAACGGATTCCAAGGGACCCCGCACGAGACCGTATATCGCCAGTTACGTTTGCTTGCGGGGCGTGGACAAATTCGTCGCGTCGTGTGGGTCGGTAACGGCAGAGACGTGCGGTGGGCCCATAACCTTCACGACGAAGCAGACATGACATGAACGAAACAGCTTGCGGTAGCGCTGCCTCATCACCCCAACCCTGTCTGCAGCGCCTACTGCGCAGCGACCGAACCCAGCAAGTGTTTCCGGCGTTCCGCCTAGGCCCGATGTGTGGCAAAAGGCCCGGTGCGCACGGTCATAAAGCCGACGAAGAAGCTGGAGAAGGAGCGTAGGGCATGGTCGAAGTTGGTAACGTCGTTGAGACCGCCAATGGGGAGATCGGCGCAGTCGTCGATTGGGTCGACCACGGGATGCGGCCGGGGATATTCACCATCGAGTGGGACGCGGTGACGTGTTGCGGCGGCGTGCCGCCGCGTCACTGGACTCGTGAGGAAACGAAGGCGCTCACGGTTCTGAGCTGACGACTGGTTCGGCCCGAGTCAAGATTCGTGGGTGCGTGTGAACGTTATGTCTCACTGCATGAGCGCGCCGGCTAGCTTCTGCGGTCCGCTGCGATACGGGAGGTCTCAGCGTTCTAGACCGCTGAGATCTCCCGGGGTGGTGTATTGGCCCAGCGCCGAGTTGTACAGCGATACTGCCTTCGACAAGTGCTGCCAACCGGTTTCGGACTTGGCGAACGCCTGTCGGAAAGCGTCGGCTCCCTGCAGTGCGTCGTCGATCGCGGCGCGGTGAGAAGCTACGGCATCCAGGATTTCTGCATGCGCTGCGCGTAGCAGCGCGTTTTCTTCGTTGGCTGATATCAGTCCGGCGCGCAGCCGGTTGTTCTCTTCGACTACGGCCGCGTAGTCGGAGGGCGGCGCCGAGGATGCGGGCTGATTCTGTTCGAATTGGTCAAGGTAGACATACCATCGGCGCTGTTTGCCTGGGCGGGCACCACCTTCGAGTTTTCCCTCAAGGATCATCTTCTGGATGGTTCGACGGTCGTAGCCGAGCAAGCGGTGAGCCTTGTTGGCGCTGATAGTCGCCCGACCCGGTTGGGGCTGTGTCTCCAGTTCCATGCGGGATCTTTCTCAACGGCTCGGTCACTGGCGGTTATCCTACGCTACCAACCGCCAACCCTTTGAGCTGCGATGATGCTCGATGTGTCCAAACTGTGACCTGCATCAATGCGCACAATGTCCACAACACGCCGCGATGGGTTGCAGTAGATGTCCACAATGTCCACTACTGTGTGCAGTGGTGCTCACAAGGCCAGCAAACCTGCAGGTCACTGTGAGATGGGCGCCGCCGTGATGTCTACCCAAACCTCCTCGGCGGGCCCGCGCACCTGAGCCCCCCGGGCTCTGACATCCGGCGGCGAGACCACACGGTCCCGCCGCCGGAATGCGTCGCGTGATCGTCCTCGCCCATCAGCTGCAGCGGCGTGTCCTGCGCCAAACCATGACGACGACATGTCATCATCCCCAATGGGTAGACATCGGGGAAGGAGGACTTCATGTACGCAACCCACCGGACCGTGGCGCGTTCTGACACCGTCTGAGCATTTTCGCCGGCACTAAACACGGGACTTTCCCCTGTAGTTCGCCGGATTTTCTCGTAAACGCCTAATACGTAGGCGTTTTCATCGTGCATAGAAAGTGTTGAGCCCCCGGCTGCCACCAGGGGCTCAACTGTGGGCCGAGTTATCTGACTTGGCCATTTTGTGTTGTCACTTCATGCTCAGATGAAGGGACCGTCGTAGATGACGGGATCAATGATAGCGCGCGGGCTTTCTCGCGCGCTAGATCCACAGTGCGGCAATGAGATAACTTCCGCGCTCCAATTTTCCGATGAATTAGATACACACATCCATCGGGCTCGCGTCGACCCCCACGGGTCGCATCGGTGTCCTCATACGACAGGCGAGCAACCTCCGATCGCCTTTCGCAGAGTCGCGGGGCGACGTCAATGGGTGGAGCACGCCGGGGCCATCTCGGCGACCACACCGATGTGGACGTGTCGATCCGCATGGCTCGACGCACTGAAAGTATGGGCCAATCCTGTTGCAGTGCAGGAAGTGTGCGACAGACTCGGGTGTTCCATCAGCTCAGCAACAGTGCTTGCCGTTGCCACCGCAATGGCGGACTATGCCGATCACGACACTGGGCGCAACATGGCGGCAACCCGGGCCACCCTCGCTCAACGGGTTGGATGCTCACCGCGCACCATCACCACCGCGTGGCGAGTACTGCGAGCCGCCGACTGGATCGTGTTGGCCTCACTTGGACACGGCAACGCACGAACACCTTCAGCCCGTTGCCGGCCATCAATATGGCATCTCACGCCTCGTCGAACTGTGGATCATTTCCACCTACCGTCCAAAACTAACTACCCATACTCCAGTCCTGTTAAGAATCACTCACCAAGCGCGCCACCTCGCGCCGGCGGAATCTCGCAACGGCCAAACACCAGGCGCCCGATGGGGCGCACCCAGCCGCGCCCCATCGGGCTGCAACGCCTCGCCGCAGGGTTAGCCGCTTGCACCCATGGCATCGATCGGCGCAACCGGCACATCGGAGCCTTGTGTGACGCTATTACCGCCTCCGGCATCGACAGCCAGACCTGGACGGCGCGCCAGCTCAAGGATGCTTTAGAGGCGGACATGCGTGTGACCGGATGGCACTGGCCCGACCGCATCACCAATCCGGTTGGATTCCTCATCTCACGGTTACGCCGCTTACCGACCCGCCCCCATGAGCAGGACGCATCGCAACATGCTCAAATGCTGCCCCCGGCACCACCCGATGCCCCACCCCCGCCGGTGG
>NZ_BAAGDE010000100.1:0-11727 GCF_054660795.1 Mycobacterium sp. MUNTM1 | reverse complement strand
AGCCGGCTTCGTGGATCGGGGGCACCAGATGCAGCGCGCGGGGCCAGCGCGCGGGCGGGGCGCCGAACGCCCTGTTGGCGTTGCGGATCATCTTCCTGCCGGCGAGATAGTTGCCGACGGCGCCCACCACGACCCCGATTCCGACCGGCAGCAATTTGCCGAACAGCAGGGCGCCGCGCCGCAGGGTGTACTTGCGGACCCACGACTTGAGCAGCCGCGAGTTCAGCTTCGACATCGACGACAGCGGCAGGGCGGCCAGGCTCTCCGAGATCCAGCCGCCGTTGGTCCGGCGCGGGCCGATCAGCTGGGCGACGGCGTGCTCGCTGTTGTCGCCGACGAGGACCGCCAGCACCAGCGCGCGGCGCCGTTCCCGGTGATCGGCCGGAATGTCGTAGACCACCGCCATCGCCAACACGAAGAACGCAGTGGCCTCCAGGAACGTCACCGTTTCCGCGGCGGCCGCGGACAGGGCGCTGATCGTGCCGATGCCGGGAACGGTCGCGGCGGCCCCCACGGCAACGCCGCCGGCGGTCACGATGGCCAGGTATCGCTTCTGCAGCTTGGCCATGATCTCGGCCGGGCCGGCATTCGGGTGCGCGTTGCGCAGCCGGGTCACATAGGCCTCGGCGGCCGGGCCCTGTATCCACGAGCTCCGCTCGATGACCTGCGCCAACGCCCGCGCGGACATCTTGGGTCGACCGCTGTTGGCGGTCGGCTGCTGTGCCGCGTTGGGCATGGTGAAGAACCGGTTCGGCGACCTTTTCCGTCGAGCCCGCATATTTCTCTCCTGCAGATGGCGTTCCCCCAGGCTAACGCGCCCGCGACGAATACTGCCGCGTTATGCGCCCCGACCGGGTCCTTGGCTGCCGGCCTATTGCCTCACCGGGAATAATCAGGCTGGATGTCTGCGAGCGGCCCGTGCCGTTCGCCGGTCTTCATGCTGTTTACCGCGCCCCTCGCGTGGTGTATCACCTGCGTGGGCTGGGCCGGTCGACCAGCCGGGCCGATACGGCTGAACAGCATCGTCGGGAAGCGAAACGAGGTGGGGTGGATGACCACGGCTACGCCCCGCACGCCTGGAGGAACGGGACGCGCGGGATCGGGGCCGGCCCGGGCCGCCAACCGCTGGGACTTTTTCACCCGCAGCTCGCCGCAGTCACAGAACCCCTGGAACCCGCTGTGGGCGATGATGATCGGCTTCTTCATGATCATGGTCGACTCGACCATCGTGGCGATCGCCAATCCGACCATCATGGCCAGCCTGCGCATCGGCTACGACACCGTGGTCTGGGTGACCAGCGCCTATCTGCTGGGCTATGCGGTCGTGTTGCTGGTGGCCGGGCGCCTGGGCGACCGGTTCGGTCCGAAGAACCTGTACCTGTTCGGCCTGGTCGTGTTCACCGCCTCCTCGGTGTGGTGCGGGCTGGCCGGCAGCGCCGCGATGCTGATCGCGGCGCGCGTCGTGCAGGGCGTCGGCGCGGGGCTGCTCACCCCGCAGACCCTGTCGACCATCACCCGGATCTTCCCGTCGGAGCGGCGCGGCGTTGCGGTGAGTCTGTGGGGTGCCACCGCCGGTGTGGCCAGCCTGGTGGGCCCGCTGGCCGGCGGTGTCCTGGTCGACGGGCTGGGCTGGCAGTGGATCTTCTTCGTCAACGTGCCCATCGGCGTCATCGGGCTGGCGTTGGCGTACTGGCTGATTCCGGTGCTGCCCACGCAGTCGCATCGCTTCGACCTGATCGGGGTCGCGCTGTCCGGGATCGGCATCTTCCTGATCGTGTTCGGGCTGCAGCAGGGGCAGGCCGCGCACTGGCAGCCCTGGATCTGGGCGTTGATCGTCGCGGGCGTCGGGTTCATGACGGCCTTCGCGTTCTGGCAGGCGCTGAACGCCCACGAGCCGCTGATTCCGCTGATCATCTTCGGCGACCGCGACTTCAGCCTGTGCAACGTCGGGGTCGCCATCATCTCGTTCACCGCGACGGCCATGATGCTGCCGCTGACGTTCTACGCGCAGGCCGTGTGCGGGCTGTCGCCGACGCGCTCGGCCCTGCTGATCGCGCCGATGGCCATCGCCAACGGTGTCTTCGCGCCGTTCGTCGGCAAGATCGTCGACAAATACCACCCGCAGCCGGTGCTCGGCTTCGGCTTCTCGGTGCTGGCGATCGCGCTGACGTGGATCACCTTCGAGATGGCGCCGACGACACCGATCTGGCGGCTGGCGGTGCCGTTCTTCGTGATGGGTGTCGGGATGGCCTTCGTGTGGTCGCCGCTGACCGCGACCGCGACGCGCAACCTGCCGCCACACCTGGCCGGCGCCGGCTCCGCGGTGTACAACTCCGTGCGCCAGCTCGGCGCGGTGCTGGGCAGCGCCGGCATGGCCGCGTTCATGACGTGGCGCATCAGTGCCGAGATGCCGCGGCAGCCGTCCGGGGACGCCGCCGGCGAGGACGCGCTCGCCCTGCAGTTGCCCGGGTTCCTGCGCGAACCGTTCGCGGCCGCCATGTCGCAGTCGGTGCTGTTGCCGGCGTTCATCGCCTTGTTCGGGATCATCGCCGCGCTGTTCCTGGTCGGCTCCGCGCCGTGGGCGGGCAGGGGCGATGGCACGGGCGGCGACGATCCGCTGGGCCCCGACGACGACATCGTCGACGACGACTACGACGACGACGAGTATGTGGAATTCGTCCTGGTGCGCGAGTCCGACGCCCAGCGGGGCAGCGATCCCGAGCCGCCCCGGCCGCCGGTCGAACGCCCGCGCCCGGCGTCCACCGGAGTGCCGCGACGCGGCCCCGCCGCGCAGGCTCAACCAATCGGCTACGCCCACAACGGTTCTCACGTAGATGCCGGAAAGCGCCTTCGCCAGGTGGCGGTGCGGCGCTCACCGAGATCCATGCCGCCCGGTGATCGGCCGACCCGGCCGCCGCGCCGCCATCACAACGGATCGACTGGCCTGCACTTCACCGACGGTGAATCGCTGCGGGGTTACCATCACCGCTCCGATCCGGACGACGATCCCACCGGTTCGGGCCGGCACTCGTCAACCGGTTAGCCGTCGATTCAGAGCGCAACGGCGCCACGAAAAGCCGTGTGCGGCAGCGCTTTACCTGGCAACATCGCAAGGGATGTTCTCGGCGGCCGTCAGCCGTCGGAGTGTTTGCCGCTGTGTCCGCTGGTCGATTGGGATCGCCTGGCGCTGCGAACCCTTCGTCTACAACAGCATTAGGCTCCGGCGGGTCGCGCGAGGAATGGCGTGACCAAGGGCTATCGTGGCGCCGTGCGTGATCGGTGTGGGTGCAGTGCGACACCGTCTCTCTCGCGCCGCGATGTCTTCAAATATGCTGCGGCGGCGCCGATTATGCTCAGTTTGGGCACGGCCGCATCAGGTCTGGTCCAACCGCCGGCGGCGGCAGCTGATACGTCCTTGGTTTCGGCGGTCGAAGCGCCGGGGCAGGACCTCAATATCATCAGTCGGGCCGGGTGGGGCGCCGATGAGTCGATTCGTCGCCGAGCACCGATGTACGACAACGGAATCAAGGCAGCCGTCGTGCACCACACCGCCGGTGTCAACGAATACGCGCAGCAGGATTCGGCGGCGACTGTGCGGTCGATCTACGACTACCACACCCGCACTCTGGGCTGGTCGGACATCGCCTACAACGCGCTGGTCGACAAGTACGGTCAGATATTCGAGGGCCGATTCGGCGGGATGACCCGACCGGTTCTGGGCACCCACACCGGCGGATTCAACCGCAACACCTGGGCGGTGTGCATGATCGGAGACTTCGACGCGGTAGCCCCTACGCCGGTTCAGCTGCGTACCGTGGGGCGCCTGCTCGGGTGGCGGCTGGCACTGGATGGCGTCGACCCGCAGGGCAGCGTCGCGTTGACATCGGACGGCGGCCCCTACACCCGCTTTCCTCAGGGCGCCAGCGTAGGGTTGCCGTGCATCTTCGCTCACCGCGACGTCGGCGATACCGATTGCCCCGGCAACCTCGGATTCCCGTTGATGAACCAGATTCGTGACATTGCGGCGCGGTTCAACAAGCGCCCCAGCGCCGACGATCTGGCGCAGTCGCTGCAAGGTAGTGCCATCTATGACCGGTGGCAGGCGATGGGCGGCATGAAGAGCGCCCTGGGCGCACCACAGTCGTCGGAATCGACCGGGGCGGGAGCCACGCGCTACGTCATTTTCGAAAAGGGGGCAATGTACTGGTCGCCGACCACCGGGGCGCAGCCCATCACCGCCACCATCTACGCCGCGTGGGGCGCCCTGGGCTACGAACATAGCGCGCTGGGGCTGCCGACCAGCGCCGAAATTCAGGAGCCACAGTGGGTCATCCAGAATTTTCAACATGGCACCCTGAACGTCGAGCGTGGCAGCCGGACAGTCGTTACCGTGATCAACGGTGTCGCTGCCGTCGTACCGCCGCCGTCTGCAGACGGCCCGCCCGTGCAGGTTGAGCGGTTCTCACCGATGCGCAACCGAGTTTGACGCGCAGACTCCGCGGGCCACATTCATCCCTGTTGGAAGACTTTTCGCGTCGCGGTCAGGCCGGTCACCGCAGCTCGGGCTGCGTGAGCGCCAGGAATGCGCCCAGGTCGATCAGGCCCGCGGGTGTGGCGGGCAGATACTCGGTCAGCGACGGGGAGCGCACGAGCACGGCCGCGTACTGGGCCCGGCTCACCGCGACGTTGAGCCGATTTCTGTTGAGCAGGAACGAGATTCCGCGGGGCACCACGTCGATCGACGACACCGTCATCGAGACGAAGACCACCGGCGCCTGTCCACCCTGGAACTTGTCGACCGTCCCGACCCGCACGTCGCCCAGCTTCGCGGCGGCCAACCGGTGGCGCAGCAGCGCCACCTGGGCGTTGTAGGGCGCCAGCACCAGCACGTCGGCGGCGGTCAGCGCCCGGGTGCCGTGTTCGTCGGTCCACGAGGCGCCGAGCAGCCTGTTGATCTCGGCGACGATCGCGTCGGCCTCCTCGGGGCTCTCGGTCGAATTGCCTTGGTGCTCAACCGAAAGCAGCCGAACGCCGGGTTGGTGCCCGTCGAGGCGGCGGGCGGCGGTGCAGTCGTGGGAACGCAATCTGTCCTCGTAGGACAGCGCCGAAACCGCCGCGCAGACGGCCGGATGCATGCGGTACGAGAGGTCCAGGAAGTAGCCGCGCTCGTCGGACAGGGTGCGCTGACCGTCGACCAGCCACTCCAGCGCGGAGGTGTCCACCGGCTCCGGATGGGTGCCCTGGCTGACTTGCGGCAACTGCTGGGGGTCCCCGAGCAGCAGCAGGTTGGCGGCGGCCGGGGCCACGGCGATGGTGTTGGCCAAACAGAACTGGCCGGCTTCGTCGATCACCAGCAGATCCAGGCTTCCCGGCGGTATCCGGTTGGCGTTGGCGAAATCCCATGCGGTCCCGCCGATCACACATCCCGGCGTGTCGGCGAGGAACGCGGCGTAGGCGCCACCGTCGATCTCCCGCCAGCGCGGGGCCCGGTGGTCGTTGCGCTTCTTCGCGATCCGTTGCGGATCCAGGCCTGCGTCGATCACGCAGTCCAGCACGTTCTCCACGGTGGCGTGCGACTGCGCGACCACGCCAACGCGCCAGCCGTGTTGGGCGACCAGGCCGCGGATCACCCGGGCGGCGGTGTGCGTCTTGCCGGTGCCGGGCGGCCCGTGCACCGCCAGGTACGACGAGTCCAGATCCAGTAGCGCCGCGGTGATGTCGGCGACGGTATTGCCGCTGCGCGGCAGGGGGGCGCCACTGCGCGCGCGGGGCGCGCGGCGCAACAGCACATCGACGATGGCGCTGTCGGGTAGTCGCGGCAATCCGGCGGCCACCGCGGCGGCGCTCGCCTCGATCGATTCCCGCAGGGCCGTCGTCGGGATCGGTGGCCCGGGCGTCAGCGCGAAGGGCACCTGGTCAAAGGTGTTGCCGTCGCCGCCAACTCGTTCGAGGACGATAACTTCGCTGGGCACCGCCGGATCGTCGGCCTCGACGACCGTGGCCCGCCCGGCCGCCCGCCGGTCCGGGCTGTCGGTCATGCCGGGCGGCGCCGGCGGATGGTAGAGCGCAAAGACGTCGCTCTTCAAGTCGCCGCGGGCCAACTCGCCGCGCAGCTGCAGCCGCCGCTGCGGTTTGCGCGCGCGAGGAGGCGTGTTCCAGCCGACGCTGACCGACGCGTGCTCGATGACGAACACGTCGGTGTTGTCGGCCCACTCCTCGATGGGGAAGTTCAGCCGGTCGAAATGCGCCCACCAGAAGGGTTTGTCCTCGCGCCGGTGGTAGCCGCGCGCGGCGGCCAGCAGCGCCACCGCCGTCTGCTGCGGGGTGCGGTCGTCGACGCCGGCGGTGCCCGTGAACGCGGCCAATGTCACAGCGAGCTGGTCGCGGTCGTCGACGGTGTTGCCGTCGGGCACCGGCTGGGCGCCGATCGGTACCACGCCGGATTCGTAGGCGCGCAACATCAGCCAGTTCCGCAGCTCCTGAGTCGACCGGCAGTCGTAGTGGTTGTAGTCCTCGATCTCCTTGAGCACCGATGCGGCCTCGTCGCCGCGGCCGTCCGCCTGAAGGTCGCAGTACCGTGCGTAGGAGGTGATCGAACCGGCGGCCGTGGTCACCTCGCCCGCGCGCAGTTGCGCCCCCATGTAGAGCGGCTCCAGCGCCTTGAGGCTGAACGACTCCGCTCCCACCCGAATGCTCCTGCGCACCAACGGATAGAGGTCGACCAGCGTGCCGCTGCGGAGCAGTTCGTCGACCTCGTCCTCGCCCACCCCGTAGCGCCCGGCGAGCCGCAACAGCGCGGTCTTCTCGTAGGGCGCGTAATGGTAGATGTGCATGTTGGGGCGGCGCTTGCGGCGCTTGGCCACCAGCGCCAGGAAGTCGATCAGCGCCTTGCGTTCGTCGGCCCGGTCGTGCGCCCACAGCGGGAGGAAATTGCCCGCCGGGCCGGCCTCCAAGACACCGAACAGGTACTCAAGCCCCCACTCGCGCCCGTCGGTGGTCCACAGCGGGTCGCCTTCGAAGTCGAAGAACAGGTCGCCCGGGTCGGGCTCGGGCAGCAGGGCCAACGGCTGCGCGTCGATGACCTCGACCTGGGGAACACCGGTTTCGCGTTGCCGGACTTGCAGTTTCGCCTGGATAGTCAGTTTGTTCAGCGTGCCGGGTGCCAGGTCGGGCACGGGTCCGCAATGATCGGCCAGCTGCGCCACCGTGCTGATGCCGGCATCAAAAAGCTTGTCCCGCTGGGCTACTCGCATACCGGCGACCAGGAGAACATCGTCGGCCGCCCGCAGCTGTTCGGTGCACAGCGGACAGTGAAAGCAGGCTGCCACGCCCTCGTCGTCCCAGCGGACCGCCGCGCCGCTCGCGTAGTGTTCGTCGAGGAGGCGCTGCAGCCGGGCCCGCTGCGAGCGGTACACCGGGACCAGGTCGCAAACCCGGTGCCGCACCGCGGTTCCGTCGCCCAGCCGCAGCTCGGCCTCCGGTGCGACCGGGATGCCGGCGGCGGCCAACGCGTCGGCGTAGGCGGCCAGCTGCAACAGCGCGGTCACCTTGGCCGAGCGGGCCAGTTTGGTGTCGACGACGCGGTACCGCTCGCCGTCGCGCACCAGAAAATCGGCGAAGCCGACGAAGCGGCCGTCGAACATGGCGGCCTGATACACCACGGGCGCGCCGTCGGCGACGGCGCGGTGGGTGGCGTCGGCGGCCGCCGCCAGGCCGGCGGGGGTGTAGGCCGGGCGGCCGATGATCGCGACGTCCTGTCCGAACCGGTCGCGCAGCGAGGCCAGCTCGCGTCGCTCGTGTTCGCTACCGAGCTCGGCCGTCCGCGCGAGCAGTTCGTCTTCGACGGTCACGGCGGGCCCGCGGCCCAGCTTCGCGTCGAAGTCCCGCAAGAGCGCGAATTCGCAGCGGGTGGCGGCGGCAAGATCCGATGCGCTGTAAACGATGCTGTCGCCGGAGACCAACACTGGGCCACTGTAGGTCAGCGCTCCGACACCAGCGCGGTGCCGGGCGGGCGTGCCCGGAGATCAGTGGGCCGGGGTGTTGCCGATGAGTTCGACCGTGTTGCCGTTCCAGTGGAATTTCACGTCGGTGTTCAGGCCGTTGATCCCGCTGGGATAGGTCAGCGCCACCGTGTCGCCCGTGGTCTGCGCCGGGTCGACGCCGTTGAACCCGTAGGTGTCGGGCACGCCCTGCGGGATGAACTGGCCGAGGTGGAACAGCACCGCACGGGTGGTCGGGGCGACCGCATTGGTGTTGGCCTTGATGGTGATCGCCGACAGCTGCGCGCACTGGTTGTAGTTGCCGGCCAGCGGTTCGGGGTTCCAGGGTTGCTGGCTGCGCGGGTCGCGGGGCAGCTCGGACACCACCTTCGCGATGGTGGGCGACGCGAGGTTGACCGCGCAGGGATCCGTCGGCGGGGCGTTGCCGGGTGGGGCGGCGGCCGTCGGCGTGGCCGGCGCCGTGATCGACGGGGTCTCCGACGTCCTGGCCTGCGGCGTCTTCGCGACGGTGGAGTCCCCCGACCCGCATCCGGTCAGCGTGAAGGCGAGGAGAGCGACAGCGGCCGAGCCAGTCAGTGGCTCGGTACGACACGGCAACGACCACACATCTGGGCACCGTACCGTCATCGCGTCCGGGGCCGTCGCAGGCACGGCCGGGTGTGCTGATGATCACCGCATCGGCCTGCCGGCTGTGACCCGCACTGCTCAAGTCCGCTGAGCTCGCGATCACCACTAGGCCTTCTGGTGGTGACCCGCAGCGCTCAGCGTCCGCTGAGCTCGCGATCACCACTAGACTCCTTGGACGATGACCCTCCCGGACAGCTCGACTGAGGCTGCCTCTACCACGTTTGCCGACCTGCAGATCAATCCCTCGGTCCTGCGGGCGATCGCCGACGTCGGCTACGAGTCGCCCACCGGCATTCAGGCCGCCACGATCCCGGCGCTGATGGCGGGCTCCGACGTCGTCGGCCTGGCCCAGACCGGCACCGGCAAGACCGCCGCCTTCGCGATCCCGATCCTGTCCAAGATCGACGTCACCAGCACCGCCACCCAGGCGCTGGTGCTCGCCCCCACCCGGGAACTGGCCCTGCAGGTCGCCGAGGCGTTCAGCCGGTACGGCGCCCACCTGCCCAAGATCAACGTGCTGCCGATCTACGGCGGCTCTTCCTACGGAGTCCAGCTGGCCGGGCTGCGGCGCGGCGCCCACGTGGTGGTCGGCACGCCCGGCCGGGTCATCGACCACCTCGAGCGCGGCACACTGGACCTGTCCCACGTCGACTATCTGGTCCTCGACGAGGCCGACGAGATGCTCACCATGGGCTTCGCCGAGGAAGTCGATCGCATCCTGTCCGAAACTCCGGAATACAAGCAGGTGGCACTGTTCTCCGCGACCATGCCGCCCGCGATCCGCAAGATCACCACCAAGTATCTGCACGACCCGCTCGAGGTCAGCACCAAGGCGAAAACCGCCACCGCCGAGAACATTTCGCAGCGCTACATCCAGGTCGCCGGCCCGCGCAAGATGGACGCGCTGACCCGGGTGCTGGAAGTCGAGCCGTTCGAGGCGATGATTGTCTTCGTCAGAACCAAGCAGGCCACCGAGGAGGTCGCCGAAAGGCTAAGGGCCCGAGGCTTCTCCGCGGCCGCCATCAACGGCGACATCCCGCAGGGCCAGCGCGAGCGCACCGTCGCCGCCCTGAAGGACGGCAGCGTCGACATCCTGGTCGCCACCGACGTGGCCGCGCGCGGGTTGGACGTGGAGCGGATATCGCACGTCCTGAACTACGACATCCCGCATGACACGGAGTCGTACGTGCACCGGATCGGGCGCACCGGCCGGGCCGGACGTTCGGGCACCGCGCTGCTGTTCGTCTCCCCGCGTGAGCGTCACCTGCTCAAGGCGATCGAAAAGGCCACCCGCCAAACGCTCACCGAAACCGAATTGCCCACCGTCGAGGACGTCAACGCCCAGCGGGTGGCCAAGTTCGCCGACTCCATCACCACCGCGCTGGGTTCCCCCGGAATCGAGCTGTTCCGCAAGCTGGTGCAGGACTACGAACGCGAGCACGACACCCCGATGGCCGACATCGCCGCCGCGCTGGCGTTGCAGTCCCGCGACGGCGAGGAATTCCTGATGGCGCCCGAACCGCCGCCGGAGCGCCGCGAGCGGCGCACCGAACGCCGCGAACGCCCCGAAAGGCCAAGGAATGCAAAGCCATTCGCTACCTATCGCATCGCGGTGGGCAAGCGGCACAAGATCGGCCCCGGCGCGATCGTCGGCGCCATCGCCAACGAGGGCGGGCTGCATCGCAGCGATTTCGGCCACATCGCGATCGGACCGGATTTCTCTCTGGTGGAGTTGCCGGCCAAGTTGCCCAAGTCCACCTTCAAAAGGCTTGAGCACACCCGCATTTCGGGGGTGTTGATCAACCTTCAGCCGGAGCGGTCGTCCGGCAACAAGCCCCGCGGTCGAGACGGTGGGAAGCCGCGCAGGAAACACGGTTGATGACGCTGTCAGAAGAGCAAGACGCCCAGGGCGGGCTCGAGCAGACCTCCCGCGTCGACCGGGTCGCCTCGCTGACCGGGATCCGCGCGGTCGCCGCGCTCCTCGTCGTCGGCACCCACGCGGCCTACACCACCGGCAAGTACACGCACGGGTATTGGGGCCTGGTCGGTTCCCGGATGGAGATCGGAGTGCCGATCTTCTTCGTGCTGTCCGGCTACTTGTTGTTCCGTCCGTGGGTGAAGTCGGCGGCGCGAGACGGCGCACCGCCGTCGCTGAGTCGCTATGCGTGGCACCGGGTTCGGCGCATCATGCCCGCCTACGTGGTCACCGTGCTGTTCGCCTACGTGCTGTACCACTACCGCGACGCCGGGCCGAACCCCGGACACAGCTGGCTGGGGTTGGCGCGCAACCTGACGCTGACGCAGATCTACTGCAACGGCTACCTGGGCAAGTACCTGCACCAGGGGCTGACGCAGATGTGGAGCCTGGCGGTCGAGGGCTCGTTCTACGTCATCCTGCCGCTGCTGGCCTACCTGCTGCTGGTGGTGATCTGCCGACGGCAGTGGCAGCCGAAACTGGTGCTGGCCGCGCTGGCGGGGATGGTGCTGATCAGCCCGGCCTGGCTGGTGCTGGTGCACACCGACCACTGGTTTCCCGACGGCGCGCGGCTGTGGCTGCCCACTTATCTGGCGTGGTTCCTGGCCGGGATGATGCTGACCGTGCTGCAGGAGATGGGGGTACGCGCCTACGGATTCGTGGCCATCCCCCTGGCGGTCATCTGCTATTTCATCGCGTCCACGCCCATCGCCGGTGCGCCCACGACCTCCCCGGCGACGCTGAGCGAGGCGTTGTTCAAGACGTGCTTCTACGCCGTCATCGCCGCCCTCGCCGTGGCACCGCTGGCGCTGGGCGACCACGGGTGGTACTCGCGAATCCTGGCCAGCCGCCCGATGCTGTGGCTGGGCGAGATCTCCTACGAGATCTTCCTGATCCACCTGATCACCATGGAATTCGCGATGGACTACATCGTCGGAGCGCGCGTGTACACCGGTTCGATGCTGTACCTGTACGTCGCGACGCTGGTGGTGACGATCCCGTTGGCGTGGCTGCTGCACCGGTTCACCCGCGTGCGGGACTGACGACGCCGGCTAGCTGTCGTGACCTGAGAGGTTGTTGACGGCGTGCCTGCTTGAAAGTGGGAGGACCTCCTGACGGAGTGGA
>NZ_BAAGDE010000099.1:0-12210 GCF_054660795.1 Mycobacterium sp. MUNTM1 | reverse complement strand
CCCCCACCCCACCACCCCCCGGCACATGTTGTTTTTTTTCATGCTTATGAGGTCATAAGTGATTAGGGAGTGTCTCGTGGGCTCGGAGATTTGTATAAGATACAGCGTATGCGCCGCTTAATGCGGTGTTGTGTTTAGCGATCTCCGTGGCCGCGGCTTTGGCGTCGGTTATCGAGTCGTTCATGGCGGCGGCGTTGACGTGGTTGGCGCGGAACGGGATGAGCCCGCTGGTGCTGTTCGCTATTTCTGCGCGGTTGCCGTTGTTAATTTCTCGGAACTTTTGGTAAAACTCGTTCGACTTTGTCGTCACACCATTAAGGCCTGCTGCGGCTGCCGGAAGAACTGAATTATGGTATTCGTCGAAGGAATCCGCGATCGGTCCGAGTTTGCCTGGAATAGATTCCGCATACTTGCCGACTGAGCTCTGGGTCATCGAGTTGGCGGCGGCGCGTATCGCATCCGCGATTCCGGTTGCCTTTTTCCCGAGCTTGCCGGCAGTCGCGATCGTGTTACTGAAGTCTGGTGTGGTGGCTATCTCCGGGTCGGCGGGCCATACTTTGTTGGGGTCATAGTTGAATGCGCTCACGTTCGTTTTCGTCATCCCTTGATCGATTTTCTCGATCTGCGGATCGCGATTACCGTCGTTAGTTAGCGGCAGAAATTTCGTTCGAGGAGGAGCGGGCGGCGCGTCTCCGTCGGGCGGGAAACCGACACCGTTGACACAGGAGATCAGGCCGTTGACGAGGCTTCGCGAGTCTTTGTCGAACAACCACGTGCCGACACTGATCACCTCCCCGGCGACTGGGATGGATGCCAGTCCGATTCGCCCGGCCGCCATCAGCCCCGCTCTACCCAGAAGCTTCGGAGCGGCCTTTGTGGCAACAGAGGCCAGAGCCCGGCTAGCGGCACCCGCGCCGCGTGATGCCGCCTGACGGCTTGCTGCAGCAGGAGCTTTCGCCGCCGACAACAGGCTGCGCCATGACTGTGATCGGGCCCGCTGCAGCGCGGCATCCACTGCGGGGAAGCGTTGCGCCGCTACCCGCAGGCCGGCATAGCCGCCCATGGCAGAGCCCGGCAGCAACAGCGCTTGAGCCATGTCGAGAGCCTCAGGCGACGTCAGCGGCGTGGCGGTCAGCAGAGGTGGCGCAACGACAGAAGCAGCTCCTGCCGGCGCGCCGGGCGCGGGCTGTCGCTGCGTCGTATTACTTGGCGAACCCACCATATGCGCTACCCCGATCGTTCATCTAAAACTAGTTCAGTTCAATTGCTTTTTAGTTGACTTGATTCGTCAAAGTCCCCACGCCACCGTGGTAGTGGTTATCTACGAAATAAACCACCACAGCTGCTAAAGCGACCAGTCCCGCGGCGAGCAGCCCAATCTCTTTTATCTTTTCACTTTGGTCTTTCTGCTTGTCGCGAAAGATCGGAATTCCGACTGCCAAAGCGATAACGGCCAGGACCACGCCCAGGAGACTGTTGATCTGCCATGCCGCCCATTCCCCCGCTGACTGTCCGTAGGCGACGATCAACCGTGTGGGGCCGATGATTTTCGTAACCATTAAACGGGTCCTCCATCTACCTTTATCGCTAGACTATCAGCCCAGAGAGGCAACTAGACCGCTTAAGAAAGGCTCTTTGTCATGCAGCCGATACTCATTCGGATGGAGCTGGGAACGATGACGGGGACGCTCCCCGAGATCGCACCGATCATGGCGGAGTTCCAGCGCAAGGCCGAAGACGTGGGTGTGCCCGTGCGACCATCCTTGAAAGTCAGGGAGCCGTTGGCCCATCCGCAGGCCTGGGGCGCGCAAGCCGGAGATGAGGGCGTGGTCGCCTACCTTGGCACCCTCACTGACAACGAAGGCGCTGTTGAAGCGTTGAAGCAGATCACGGTGGGCGCCGCGGCGGTGATCGACGTCAACGTGTTGACACCTGATGAGGTCGAGGAATTCCAGGAGCAGGCTCGGCGCATCACGGAGCTGCGCAAACAGCAAGCCGAGGCAGTCCGCGGCGCGGCTAACCCTGGCAGGCATGCTCGGCAGACCGTCGCAGCCCAGCCGCCAACTCATGCGATCGAGGACGCCGGTGGTCTATCACTCGGCACCCCGGCAGGTGCTCGCACGTCGCCGGTGGATGTTCTGGGCCTCCAGCGTTGATTGTCAGGGCGTCGCTGGCAACCGCGATCGCGCTATTCATTGCCGTGCCAACCGCGGTCGCTGATGCCCCTAGCCTCGATCTGCGACCCGGAGTGTCGATTTACGTCGTCAACAATGAGACACAGATGCAGTCGGTGTGCACCCTGGGCTGGCTCGTGCTTTCGCCGCAGGGCGACGTGCAGGCCCTTGCCGCCGGCCACTGCCGCACTGGTCCGCAGGTCGACGCTCTGGATCAGCGGACCGGGGCCAAAGTCGAGGCTGGCCAGTGGGCACAGTCGGAGTACACGCCGCGAACGGTCATGGACGGCGACGACATCGCCGTCATCACATTGACTTCGCATCTCGGACATGACGTGAAGACTGTCGACGGGATCGCACCCGTCGCGGTAGCCACCACCCAAGGCTTGCGGGACACGCCGCCGGCCCGAATCTGTAAGCGCGGCGGCCAAACCGGAGTCACCTGCGGTCCGCTTGTCAGCGTCAGCGACGACCGGGTGGCGTTTCGCGCAGAGGTTGATCACGGGGACTCTGGTGGGCCCGTCTGGGCAGTCTCGCCCACTGGCGTGGTGACCGCAGCAGCGATCGTGGCCGGGAAATCCGATGACGATCCCTCTATCGCAGTGGGACAGTTGATCAATCCCTGGCTGGTCCGCTGGCATACGAAGCTTGGTGTGCCGCAATGATTTCAGTGCTGGCAGTCTTGTTCGGCGCGTGGGCGCTCAGTTGCTATCTACCTGCAACCTCAGCAATCTGGTGTCGCCTTGGCATGCTCGCTCCGGCCGGCGAACGGCATCTTTTTACCCTCCCAGGCGCATACCCGGCCGTGGGCTGGACGACAGGTACCGTGCTCGTCGACGCCGGGGTGATCGCGTGCGCGGCAGTGATCGGGCATGCCGCTAGTAAAACGCACTCGCAACGCATCACTACCGATGAAGGCCAAGCCCGCACCGAATGGACGTTTCCCAGCCGCCGCGCGCTGGGGGTCTACGTCGTTATCACAGGTATTGCACTGCTGGCGATCGGACTTGGTGTGGGTCTCCAGTTCGGTTGGGGCCCTACAGCAGCGGTCCCCACGGTCCTGCTCGGTGCGTGTCTGCTGGCAAGTCCTGTGTTCCAAGGCTCGTGGGGCCGCGGTCCTGGCCGCGAGGAGATCCCGGGCGATAACCATAAGGATTTGCGGCGCCTGCACACGCTGCTCAAGTCCCGCAAGGACGAGGCCACCGCGGTCGTTGTTCCCGGCAGTGTGACATATGGATCCGACCGTTCTCCGTTGTCATACAAGATCCGGGCCAACACCGTGGGATTTTTTTCCACGGCGGAAGGTCAAGGTCTGCTGAAACGACTGTGCACCGAAATGCGCGGCGACGAATGGACCTATACCCTCCAAACCGGCAGTGACATCGCTCAATTCGACCGTCCAGAGAAGAAGAACTTCCCGAAGTTCGCGGTTCCGCACCCAGATATGTTTTGGAAGGTACAAAGCGCTCAGGAGGCGACTGCGCGGTATCCAGACTTCAAGTTCTCACTCGGCGTCGACGAGTTCGATCGGGAAGTTGCGTTCTCGCTCAAAGACTTTCCACACATGGCCCTGGTAGGGGAGTCCGGATCAGGAAAATCGATCACGCTGTCGACGCTGGTGGAATTTTTTCTCTCCGCTGGATGGGAGGTCGCAATCGGCGACGGGAAGATGGTGGACTACGGGCCGCTACGAAACCGGGTCGTCATGGTGACAAGATCAGATGAGGAGTACGCGCGCCTGATCTACTGGGCCTGGGAAGAAATGCAGGGCCGCAAAACAGAAATGCAAGAGCGGCTCGACAAGCGGATCCCTGGCAGTGGTGACTTCCCACCGCTACTCGCCCTCCTGGATGAGTTCGCCGCAGTCTATTTGCGGATGAAAGACCGGTTCAGCAAAGAAGAATTCGATAGCATCATGTCGAAGTTGAGCCAGCTCCTCAAGGAGGGTCGGCAGCTTCGGGTCCACTTGATTTTCGCCACGCAAACGTTCCGAGACTCGGACTTTCCCCGTTGGATTCTCGATCTGTGCCCGCTGCGGATTTCCCTCGGTCCTCCGAATAACATCACAATCAAACAGGCATTCCAGGAGTCGGTACGCGACCGCGCCGAATATCTTGGCGGCAAGATGAAAGGGAAAAAGGGGCGGGGCATGGTCTCCATCGACGATGTCCCTCCGGAGCGCTCGTTAGTCGAGTTCCAGTCGTGGTTCGGGTATTCGCCAGCAACGCCGGATACCGTCAGTCGACAGCTACCCGACAAGGTCAGACAGCAACACAGCTACCTGAAAAAGTATGTCTGCGATCGCGTACCAAAACTCTATTCACGTCAATGGTTCAGGATCGACAGCATCGACGACTGGAAGAAGCCGCTCGACGAGATTTGCGACATCCCCAGCGTCAGCCTCGACTGCGAGGACGGAACACCCGATTCCACCGCATACTGCTACGACCCCGACCACCGAAACTACAACGGCAAAAACACATCAGGGAAGCGGTGGGGCAAGCAGGTAAAAATCCTCGCGCATAACAAAGATCGTTAAACGAACCGAAGCGGTGCAGCGAATCGCCGCTATCCGCGGCTGCCGCGCCAGGCGCTGTTGTGAATCTGATCTCGCTTCATCGCGCTGCCCAGCTATCGCGCGTATTCGCCATCGGCAACCTTTCCGGCGAACCTACGACGTTCCGCGTGAGCTCAGCGAAGAGGGGCGCCGCGTTCCATCAGCAGGAAGCGCACGACTCCATCATCGTCGTTGGCCACGATGACCCGCTCAGCGCGCGCGAGGATTGCCGGGTGGGAATTGGCTGGCGCGATGGTGTGGTCGGCCGCTTCGAACATGGTTAGGTCGTTGAGGTGGTCGCCGAAGACGGTAAGCGTTGCGTCGGCCAGCCCCAGGATGTCCCGCAAACGCGTGACGGCACTGCCCTTCTGCGCCTCCGGATGCGTAACCTGCACTTCGCAATAATCGGGTATGTAGTCGTTTGGCGTGCTTGTCACCAGGGCCAAGTCTTTCAGTAGGCAACGCAGCTTATCGGCCAGCGCGGCGGCCCGCGAGTGCGTCTGGAAAGCCGTTATCGTCGCGATCTGTTCGATGGCAACAACTTCGGTGAGGTCATCGTGGTGGCGAAGGCGCGGATCGTCATAGGCGCGCTTCTCGGCGATGTACCAAGCATTGCCGGGATTGGGGTCTGCGCCGTCGTTGTAGTAAAGGTGATCGTCAATGCCGTCCCAAGTGGTCAAGATTGGCTCGAGTGAGGCTTCTTGCAAAGCTCGAACGGCGGCATCGGCAACGTCGACGCCGAGCATGCGGTCCTGGACATGGTGGCCGGTGTTCAGGTCGGAGATGAAAGCTCCGTTTAGCTCAATGACTGGGAGTGACAACCGTACTCCGGTGAGCAGTGCGCGGATGGCTGGGACGCTTCGTGACGTCGCGACGGTGAATGCCAGCCCGGCATCGAGCATGAGGTTGAGGCCGTCTCGGGCGGCGGCACTCAATGTCGCGTCTGACCGCAGCAGCGTGCCGTCCAGATCGGATACATACAAAGGCGCAGTCAACCGCGAACAACTTCACCAGGCGCCGGCACCCGTCAACGTTAACGGAGTGTCCAGGACTCAGGAGTCACCGAGAGGGAACGCGGCGGCGCTGGGAGCGAGGCCACGGCAGCGGGCAACCGACAGGCGTCGTGCAGTTGCGACAGACCATCTGGGCTCACATTTCCGATCCGCGGCTGGTAACGTCAGTATACGAACTTGGCATTCCAGATGAAACGAGAGTCGATTGGATTGCGGCGGTGGGCCAGGCGAGACGCACGCCAATGGCGGTGCTGACAATGGTTCTGATCTTGCCGTCAAGCTGAACAAGCTGTTCGAGGTTATGCGCAAACCGTCTGAGCCGCAGTTATCGAACGCAGCTGCGGCAGAGGCGATCACGAAAGCGACTGGTGTATCAATCAGCCCGGCCTACATTTGGCAGCTCAGGAACGGCATCAAGACCAACCCGACGGTGCAACACCTGCGTGCCATCGCCGACTATTTCGGCGTGCCCGCCTCGTATCTGATTGACCGTGGTACTGATCAGAAGGTCGATGCACAGCTGGCTTTGATGCAGGCTTTGCGTGACAGCGGTGTTCGTGATTTGGCTATGCGCACGTCCGGATTGACCCCGCAAGCCATAAGTAGTTTAGCGGCCATGGTCGACGAGGTTCGTAAACTTCAGAACCTGCCGCCGATGGCCCCGGGAGGATGGTCGGGTTTGGATGGCATCTAAGGCTGACATGTTCGCGCTGGTGCGCACTCTGCCTGTCCCTGTGCCCTGGGATCGCGGCGAGTTCATTGGCGATATTGCCCGCTTGCGTGGCCGGCCGATTCACTTGCTCCCGACTGTCGATAAGTCCGCGTTGAGCCCTTGCGGGTTGTGGATGAAGCGTGATCACGACGACATCATCATCCACGAGGCTGGTACGTCGGAGTATCACATCGACCAGATCGTGTGCCACGAAATCGGGCACATGGTGCTCGAACATGACCGTGGGGCCGCGAGGGACGACTCCAAAATGATTTATGCGTCCGCTCTGGCCGGTTTCGAGCCGAGTACAGGGGTGGTATTCGGTCGCTTCGGCTTCGATCATGATCGAGAACGCGATGCTGAGTTGTTCGCGTCGATCGTGATGCTGGTGGCCGCCGAAGGCGGTGCGTATAAGTCGATGATGAGCAGCGTCTTTTTCCGCCGGTGAGTTCGTCGAGCGTGCCGGGTGTCATCGCCTGGCCTGTGATCGCGTTCATGGCGCTCGTGCTGATCGGGCGCTACCGGTGGTGCAACCACAACCTCTACGAGAGCTATTTCAACAATACTTTGGTGTTTCTGCTGGCGGCTCAAGTGTTGCGCGAGCACGTGGTGGAAAACATGTTCGTCCGAACGGCTTTCATGACGCTGCCCGGCACCTGGCAACTGGGTACCGCCGTGATGAGCTACAGCTACGCCGAATTTATCGGGTTCACCCTGTTGTGGTCGGGGATGTCGGAAGCTGAAACCCGGCGTAAGCACAGGTATTACCGCCTGGCTGGCGTGCTCCTTGCTGCCGGACTGCTCATTTCGGGTACTCGTGCCCGCATCGCCGCAGAGCCGCTGGAGTTCACGCGCGGCTGGGATTCGGTGACGACTCTGACTTGTGTGACAGCCATGCTGGTGGTCTTGGCGACACGGATGATCTGGCATTCCTTGCGGGAGCTGCGAATCGCAAGCAGACGGCGGGAACGTCTAATCGCGATCAGCACGCTGTTGATGGGTCTGGGCGGCGTGATCAATGTGGTCCAGGAGGCTGCCCTGCAGATGTCTGACCAGCTCGGCTGGACTCACACCGCGGATTTCAGGCGGCAGTACCACGCGTCAGGCCTTTTCTTCATGATATTGGGAGTGTTCGCTACTGCTGCTGTCCCTCTTGCGGTGAAGTTGCTCCGTTCATTGGGGCTCGATCCCATCAGCCGAAGCTGGCGCACGTTGCAGCCGCTACGGCAGGCCATGAGAACCGTTGCGCCAGAGTGTGTCTTTCATCCTGACGATGACGAGCCGGGACGCCGAAGGTCCGAGTTGGAGCTGCACCAGACCGTAGTGGAGATCCGCGACGCCATCTTGGGACTGCGCCCGTATTTCCGTGAGATACCCGATCGCGATGTGATCGGGTATCTTGCCGAACCCAACGCGGTACCGAGGCGCGACCACGACGCGGCTACCGCAGCCCTGCGCCTCGCTTACGCCGCCAGGGTCAAAGCCACTGGCGCTACCCCGGAACCACTCGACGTCGACTCAGCGCTGATCCTCGCGTCGTCAGCGGCCACCCTTCAACAAGAAGCCGCCGAATTGGCGGCGTTGGCGAAATGGTGGCCGACCGCGTATGCAGCCACTGCGGAGATGATTGCCCCCGCGGCCGACACGAAAGTGAGCCCTACCCGATGACTCCGCCTGCCGCGACACCGATCCCGCACCCTCGCTTTCGGCTGCCCGTTCTCGGTGATCTCCTCACGATTGATTTCGCCAGCCCGGTCCTGGGAACGGCCGAAAAATTGCGCAAATCCAGTGGCGGGATCTTCGAGCAACGCATCTTCGCGCTGTCGGCCATCGCGATCGCCGACGCCGCGTTGATCGACGAGGTCCATGACGAAACTCGCTGGCAAAAGCACGTCGGACCGCTGGTCGACAAATTGCGCCTCACGCTAGGGGACGGCCTGTTCACCGCCTACAACGATGAACCCAACTGGCGCAAGGCCCATAACATCTTGATGCCCGCGTTCACCAAAACCGCCATGGCCAACTACCACGAGCAGATGGCCACCACCGTGCGAGAACTCCTCGAGGCGTGGAACACCCGCAGCGCCGAGCAATCCTGGATTGATGTCCCCGACCAAGCCAACCGGCTCACCGTCGAGATCATCGGACGAGCCGGGTTAGGCCACTCGTTTGGCACCCTGACCGGCGCCGGGGAGAACACGTTCAGCGCGGCGCTCACCAATGAGCTGCGCTACGTCCGACGCGCGATGCGCGTCGACCCCATGCCCTTCTACAACACACTGTTCGGGAAAAAGCGCCACCAACAACACATGGCAGACAGGGAATTTATCCGCCGGCTGGTCGGCGACGCCGTGGAAGCCCGACGGAGCAGTCCTGCAACAGAACGGCGTCAGGACATGCTCGACATCATGCTCCACAGCTCCGATCTCGACACCGGTGAGCGGCTCGATTCCGAAAACGTCGTCAACCAGATCCTCACCATGATGGCCGCCGGAAGTGAAACCTCAGCTAACACCATCTCTTTCGCTCTGCACTATCTGTCCACTCACCCCGACGTCATGGTCAAAGCGCAGGCTGAGGTCGACCAACGCTGGCCTTGTTCTGACTTTCCTAACATCGAGTTCGAGGACATCGCCAAGCTGAGATACCTGCGCCGCGTCGTTGACGAGACCCTGCGCCTGTGGCCCGTAGCCCCCGGCTACTACCGTCAGGCCAGAAAGGACACCACACTAGGTGAAGGTAAATATAGGTTCCAGCAAGGAGATTGGGTCGCGGTCGTCCTGTTGGCCGCTCACCGTGCCCCGGCGTGGGGTTCAGACGCAGACAGTTTCAACCCGGACCGATTCTTGCCCGACAATTTGCGCAAGCTGGCGCCACACGTATACAAACCGTTCGGTACCGGCCCCCGGGCCTGTATAGGTCGCCAATTCGCATTGCACGAGATCGTCTTGACGCTGGCGGCGATCCTGCACCAATACGACCTAGAATCCAAGCCTGGTTATCGGCTCAAGGTTGCTGAAGCCCTGAGCCTCAAACCCGCCGACTTCCAGCTGCGGGTCCACCCACGATGCCGCACAGGAACCAGGCAGCCTGACGCGTTGGACGGTGCTGGCTGTGACCGTTCCGCTCACGTTGGTGACCGGCGCTAGGCGGCATGGATGCGCTTGCCTTCCTTGCCATTACCGCTTTGGGTCGCTCGCGGTGTATTCGGCGCTCGACGGCGCGTCTTGGATCTGGCGGATGCCGTGGTGCCCGGAGAGTTCGCTCTGTTTTCCGACGTTGCGTTCGGGCTGCAGAAGCTGAAAATTGCAGGGCTGCTTGTCTCCTCGGGATTAGCCGATGCGCTCGGCAAGGAATCACGTGGTCCCGTCGAACTAGCGCAACAACTGGGGTTAGATCCTGACGTGACGGTCAGAATCGTCAACGCCGCCATCGGATCCCGGCTGATCAAACTGGACCGTCAAGGGCGTGCGCGCATGACGAGGGTCGGTGCGCCGCTGTGTCGCGAACACCCCAACTCGATCGCTTCCTGGATTGCCTATTACGCGCACCCGGAGACCGCGGCCGTATATTCGCACCTCGACGCGCAGCTGCGCGAAGGAGCCCAAAGCTCCGGCTATCAACGGGCATTCGGCAAGTCATTGTGGGACTATCTGGATGATCGCCCGGATATGAGAAGCGCTTTTGCCGATGCAATGCGTCAGCTCACCGAGTTCGACCTTGCCGGTATTGTGCGGACCTATCCGTGGCCCAGGCGTGGAGTTATCTGCGATGTCGCTGGGGGGGTCGGGCACATGCTGGCGGCTATCCTCGAGCATCGCCCGGACGCTCGTGGCATATTGCTCGATTCGCCCGAGGTCATCGAGCAGGCCGACGGATTTCTGCGGGGGCGGGGGTTGGCCGAGCGGATCGAGTGCCGCGCTGGCGACCTGTTCGGTCAGCTGGACGCTCGCGCTGACGTCTACACGATGAAGTGGATTCTTCACGACTGGGGTGATGATGCCTGCCGTGACATCCTCAAGCGAGTCCGCGCCATGATGTCGTCGGGTTCGCGGCTGGTTACGATTGATCTGCACCACGAATCGGCGCATCTGAACGGTTTTAGCGCGATGGTCGATGTGCTGATGCTGGTTTCCTGCGAGGGCGGTCGGGAGCGATCGCCGCTGCAGGTCCAGGGTCTGATGCGCGACGTCGGGCTCATACCTGGGCGGGTCCGCCATTTCGGGCCGACGATGCTGGTTGAGGCTATTGCCCCGTAACGGCCATGGTCTGCGAGGAAGGTTGAACGCGCGGTGTTCTTACAGGGGTGACGAGCTGCCCGGTGTCTTAGTAACATGGGTGTATACATCCGGCGCTCGCATGAAACGGGAGTACATTGGGAGTCGATGACGTGGGGGAAGTAGCCAACGAGGCGAGGGGCGGGGAGCTGGCCGCGCGTCTTAACAGGCTGTTCGAGGTGATGCGCAAGCCCAATACGCCTGCACTGTCGAATGCCGCGGCCGCGGCCGCGATCACTGAGAAGACTGGTGTGTCGATCAGCCCGGCTTACTTGTGGCAGCTCAGGAATGGGATCAAGGACAATCCCACGGTCGCGCACCTGCGGGCTATCGCGGAGTTTTTTGGCTTGCCGGCTTCGTATCTGATCGATGACGATCCTGATCCGAACATTGATGCACAGTTGAACTTGTTGCAAGCATTGCGCGATAACGGTGTGCGTGATCTTGCTCTACGCGCCTCGGGGCTGACTCCGCAGGCGCTGAATAGCTTGGCTGCGATGATTGATCACGTACGCAAACTCGAGCGGCTACCACCGATCGCGCCCGCGGGGGAATCGGAGGCTCGTGACCGTCTCTAACACCGAGATCCTCGCGCTCGCGCGCGAACTACCGATCCCGGTTCCCTGGGACCGGGATCGGTTCATCAACAACCTGGCCGACATACGGGGTCGGCCGATCACGCTCATCCCGACAGATACCGCCGCCTTGGCCGATAGTCCATGCGGCCTGTGGCTGGCTCGCGATGACGACGACCTCATCCTGCATGAAATCGGCACCTCCGATTACCATATCGATCAGATCGTGTGCCACGAGATCGGACACATGGTGCTCGAACACGGCCAAAACCGCGCTGGCCGCACCGATCGGACACGGGAACACGAACTGTGTCGTTTGGTTCTGCCCGACATCAACTTCGACACTGTTTGCGCGGTGCTGGGACGCACCGACTACGGCAGCGACCAAGAACGCGAGGCCGAGACCTTCGCCAGCATCCTCATGATCGCCGCGGCCGAGGCCGCCGCGGAACAGTCGATGATGCGCAGCGTCTTCTTCCGCGACAAATAGCTCGATGACCACCTCGCTGCCCGACTCCATCGCCTGGCCGCTGCTGGCTTTCATGGCCACGGTGGTCGCGGTGCGCTTTTTCTTTTACGCGAGAAACCAGTACGACACCTATCTCAATCACACGTTGGCGTTGCTGTTTGGCGCAAACCTGTTGCGCGACCGCACCATTGAGAATTCGCTCGCTGACGCTGGTGTGCTGACGATTACCACATCCCAACAGCTGTCGCTGGTGGCCATGATCTTCGCGGGAGGCGAATTTATCGGATTCGTCACCTTATGGTCGCAGCTTCCGCTGAACCAGACTCGGCGCCGCCAACGCGTCGTGCGGGTGGTCGCCGTTTTGTTGGCGGTCGGGTTTTGGGCCGCCGCGCACCGTGCCCGTGTCGCGGGGTTGCCGTTGGAGGTTTCGGGC
>NZ_BAAGDE010000098.1:5065-12283 GCF_054660795.1 Mycobacterium sp. MUNTM1 | reverse complement strand
GGTCACCGCCGGTGCTACCCCCGCCGCCATTGCCGGGTGCGGCCCCCGGCTGCGGAGCAACCCTCGGGAGGGGCGGCTGCTGTCGCGGTGGCGGCGGCACCCGTTGCGGCCGAGGCGGTGCCGCGATCGGCTGGGGTGGTGCCTGGTGCGCCAACGGCGGTGGTGGCGCCGGAAGCTGCGGCGGGTTGGGCTGGGTGACCTCTCCAGCGGGAAGCGCTCGGTTCGACGAGGCGAGCGCCGCGCCATGCACGGCGAAGTCCAACCCACCGCGCATCTTCCGCAGATCGTCACGTGAATTGACCGCGTTGCGGATGTCGTCGGCCATCCGACCCGCCGGATCATCCCATCGCGATGCGGGATCGGTGACGAGGAAGGTGATTTTGCTGCGGTCGTATGGACAGTAGGCCCCTACGGACGCGGTGATGAACCGCGCTTCGGTGCGCGCGAGGCGGCCGGGGGCGTAGAGGCGCTCGGGCGGATCGTTGCTTCCCGCATATTCGACCATTGCGTCCAAAACGCGGTCCGCCGGAATGCCGGCATTCAGTGCGCGACAGACCTTATGAGCGGTGTCAACCAGGCTCGGCACGCCTTCGAGGGCGGGGATGCCTTCTTGGGCGAGAAGTGCCAGGAATTGGTCGTCTTCGTTTGAGTCAGCCGCTGCCGCGCCGCCGCGCAGAATTGCTGCGCCGCTGAGCAATACAAGGGTGGTAACCAGAACTCCGGCGCGGCTGGTGACGCCGGTGCACCTGGTGGTTGCGGTGAACATGACAGGATTTCCCTTCTGCGAGAGCCCGTCCCCGCGCGGACTTTGGATAATCACCTATGCCGCAGGCGTGATCGCCCGCCCAGCGCGTCCCCAGCGCACGTTCGCGAGGGGATTTCGCCAGTGGAAGTGGAGCGCACAATCGTTGACGCGCACCCCGTAAGACGCCCTGGCGCGGCCGGCGGACCGCCTGTGTCACCAGACGGTAGGAGTCGTCCGCGCAGACGCCGGTGCTCAATAGTGTGAGCGCTTTTCCGCGGGCCGAACGGGGACGCCGGGTGAAGTGGACCTCACCCTTCCCGACACATCCCAACAACCGCAGGGTGGCATTCCCAGCAAATACGTTGCCGTTAGCCAACGGCATGAAAAAATCGTACTTCTCACGCGCTTTAATGCGACATGTACATTACCTGGGCGTGTACTGCGGGTTAACTGTTATCCTGCTAGCGAATTCCTATCCAGATTACGAAACACGTGTATAACAAAGGACGGAGGCGGCATCAAGCCCGGCGCCCGATCCCTCAGAGTGCTCGTAGGCCATGCAGGGTCCTGTTGATCAGTTCACGTCGTTCGTCGATGGTCATCAAGTCACCGAGGGGGGTGTGCACCCGCAAATAACCTTGTGTCACAAGCTCACCCACCAGGTACCGCGTCGCACCAAGCGGCAAGGACAGACGCGCGGCGATCTCGGCGACCGACGGGCTCTGCATGCAATACGTCAGAATCTGGCCCCGCACATCGTTTTTCGGCCAGCGCGGCTTCGATGTGGTGGTGAGCGCTTCGACCGGAGCCTCGAGTGGCAGTTCGAAATCAGAGTCGGTACGGCCTCCCGTCAGCGTGTATGGCCGCACCAGGCTCGCCTCGCTCGCGATTTTCCGTTCTGCGCCCGCGTCCTGCGACTGCTGATCCGCGTCGGAATGTTTCCCCCCGGCATGCGGCGAACTATGCAACCCCTTGCGGTGCTGCAAGAACCACAACGTCTGGTCGGCGTGCACCGATGCGCGCAGCTCGTTGGAGACCACCTTGAGGACGGTGCGATCGGTGTCGATGACGAAGGTGGTTCGTTTGACCGGCAGCAGCCGGGCCAGCAGGCCACGGCGCCGAGTATGCCGACCGCGCCGGGCCTCATCCCGCGCTACGACGGATCTGCGCAGCTTGGCGAGCCTGCCCCGGCGCACCCCGAACAGTTCGGACACCACGCCGTCCGCGTCCGACAGCAGCGGATAGTCGAACGAGCGCTGTTGGGCGAAGTGGGCCTGCCTGTCGACGGTGTCGGTACTGATGCCCACCCGCTGGGCGCCCACCGTCACGAATTCGTTGCTCAGGTCCCGAAAATGACAGGCCTGGGCGGTGCAGATCGGTGAGGACGCCAGCGGGAAGAAGAACAGCACAACCGGCCCGTCGGCCAGGAGCGCCGACAGCGCCTGGGGCCGACCGGTGTGATCGTAAAGTGTGAAGTCAGGCGCCTTCTCGCCCGCGATCATCGGCAAAGATTAACTCCGGGAAGCCCGGCGCGACCATACTCGAGCAAATTGGTCAAGGCCGAACTACCTACGGGATCCGTCGGCCGAACCCGGTCGAATCGGTCTGCGAGGCTGACCCGCATCAACATTGGTGGGCGCGGACGGTATCGAACCGCCGACCGCTGGTGTGTAAAACCAGAGCTCTACCACTGAGCTACGCGCCCGTGCCCGGGCAGGCTACCTGCCCGAAGGCCAACTTCCCAAAATCTCGGTCCTCCTCAGGCCCGCAAGGCCGCCAGCGCGGCCGTCCAGAGCCGTTGGTCGCGGGACTCGCCAGGCTGCTTCATCTCGGCGAAGCGAATGATCCCGGACCGGTCGACGACGAACGTCCCGCGGTTGGAGTAGCCGGCATCCTCGTTGAACACGCCATAGCTTTGGCTGACCGCGCCGTGCGGCCAGAAGTCCGACAGCACCGGAAAGGTGAATCCGCTGTCCAGCGACCAGACCCGGTGCGTGGGCGGCGGTCCCACCGAGATGGCCAGCGTCGCGCTGTCGTCGTTTTCGAACTCGGGCAGGTGGTCACGCAACAGGTCCAGCTCGCCCTGGCAGATGCCGGTGAAGGCCAGCGGGAAGAACACCAGCAGAACGTTCTTGGCCTCGCGATACGAACTCAGCGTGACGCGTTGTTGGTTCTGGTCGCGCAAAGTGAAATCCGGGGCGGCTGTGCCGACGGGCAGCATCAACGCTTCCCGGCGCGGGATTTGGGCTGCACCAGGCGGCTGGCGCTCCAGTCCCCCAGGTTGACCGACGAGGTCGGCATCAAACCGGCGGTGGGGGCGGCCTCGGCGATTTCGGCCGGCAGCACGTGACCCGGCTTGCCGGTCTTGGGCGTCAGCACCCAGATCACGCCGTCTTCGGCCAGCGGGCCGATCGCGTCCATCAGGGTGTCCACCAGGTCGCCGTCGCCGTCTCGCCACCACAGCAGGACGACGTCGACCACCTCGTCGGTGTCCTCGTCGAGCAACTCACTGCCGCAGGCTTCCTCGACCGCGGCGCGGATCTCGTCATCGGTGTCTTCGTCCCAGCCCCACTCCTGGACAACCTGGTCCCGTTGGATGCCCAACTTGCGGGCGTAGCTCGGGGCGTGATCCGCCGCGACCACCGTGGAGCCTCCTTAACGTCCGCGCGCTATGCGATTGGGGATTATCGTCGCACAGCCAGAACCTGGTCCATACTTCCGCATCATCACGTTGCCAGGCACAGTTTTACCGCGTTCTTTTTCGTGTCGTTGAGTTGATCGACCCGCTTGTTGAATTCCCCGGTCCCCGCGTGGGTGCCGATGGCGTTGGCCACCGCGCGGGCGGCGTCGATGTAGGCGTTGAAGGCGTCCTTGATCTGCTGCGACATCGCGTCGCTGAAGCTGTTGCCCACCGTGGTGGCGCTGTCGTTGAGGGCGTCGATGGCCGGGCCTTCGGTCGGGCCGGTGCCGCGGCCGGCGTTGAACGCCTGGACGAATTCGTTGGTCTTGTCGATCGCGTTCTTGCTGGTGGAGATCAGCGTGGCGCAGGCGGTGCGCACCGCCTTGGTAGTCAGCGACTGCTGCCGTTGGGATTCCCGGACGCTCGAGGTCACCGATGACGCGGACACCGACGCGGACACCGACTGCCGGTAGGCCGGCGCCACTTTGGTGTCCGGCGTCGCCGTGCCATTGGTGACGGAGGTGCACCCGACGATGCCCATCAGCGCCACCGCGACGCACCCGAGGGCCAGCGCCCCGCGCCGGCGCACAGCCTTCACCTGCGTCTGAGGGACGGCACCCCACCGGATGAGCACAAGCCTGACGTTACCGGGTGGGTTGCCCACTTGCCCCAGACCCGCCGAGTTGGCGTTCGCCAGGCGACGCTGCGGCGGCTACCGGACGTCGGCTATCGGCGCGAAACACCGGTGCGGCACGATGGTGGCAGGGTGCGACCCACCCGTTACGGCACACATTCCGCCACACAACAGGAGTAGTGCGTTGACAACTGAGTTCGTGCGCCACGATCTGGCCACAAACCCCACCGGCGCAACCGAACCCGACCGCGTTCGGGTGATCCGTGAGGGGGTGGCCTCCTACCTACCCGACATCGATCCGGAAGAGACGTCGGAGTGGCTGGAGTCCTTCGATGAATTGCTGGAGCGCTCCGGCCCGTCGCGGGCGCGCTATCTGATGCTGCGATTGCTGGAACGGGCCGGCGAGCAGCGCGTCGCCATCCCGTCGCTGACGTCAACCGATTACGTCAACACCATCCCCACCGAACTCGAGCCGTGGTTCCCCGGCGACGAGGACGTCGAACGGCGCTACCGGGCGTGGATCCGGTGGAATGCGGCGATCATGGTGCACCGCGCGCAACGCCCGGGAGTCGGTGTGGGCGGCCACATTTCGACCTACGCGTCGTCCGCGGCGCTCTACGAGGTCGGCTTCAACCACTTCTTCCGCGGCAAGGCGCACCCCGGCGGCGGGGACCAGATTTTCATCCAGGGCCACGCGTCCCCGGGCATCTATGCGCGGGCGTTCCTGGAAGGCCGCCTGACCGCCGACCGGATGGACGGCTTCCGGCAGGAGCACAGCCACGCCGGCGGCGGCCTGCCGTCCTACCCGCACCCGCGGCTGATGCCCGACTTCTGGGAATTCCCCACGGTCTCGATGGGCCTGGGCCCGCTCAACGCCATCTACCAGGCGCGGTTCAACCACTACCTGCACGACCGCGGCATCAAGGACACCTCCGACCAGCACGTGTGGTGCTTCCTGGGCGACGGCGAGATGGACGAGCCGGAGAGCCGCGGCCTGGCGCACGTCGCCGCGCTGGAGGGTCTGGACAACCTGACGTTCGTCGTCAACTGCAACCTGCAGCGCCTCGACGGCCCAGTGCGCGGCAACGGCAAGATCATTCAGGAGCTGGAGTCGTACTTCCGCGGCGCCGGCTGGAACGTCATCAAGGTGGTCTGGGGCCGCGAGTGGGACGCCCTGCTGCACGCCGACCGCGACGGCGCACTGGTGAACCTGATGAACACGACGCCGGACGGCGACTACCAGACGTACAAGGCCAACGACGGCGCGTACGTGCGCGACCACTTCTTCGGACGCGATCCGCGCACCAAGGCGCTCGTGGAGAACATGAGCGACTCCGAGATCTGGAACCTCAAGCGGGGCGGCCACGACTATCGGAAGGTCTACGCCGCCTACCGCGCCGCCGTCGACCACAAGGGCCAGCCCACGGTGATCCTGGCCAAGACCATCAAGGGCTACTCACTGGGTGCGCACTTCCAGGGCCGCAACGCCACGCATCAGATGAAAAAGCTTGCACTGCAAGACCTTAAGGACTTCCGCGACGCGATCCGGATTCCGATCAGTGATGCCCAGCTGGAAGAGGATCCCTACCTGCCGCCCTACTACCACCCCGGCTCCGACGCCGAGGAGATCCGCTACATGGTCGACCGTCGGCGCACCCTCGGCGGCTTCCTGCCGGAGCGCCGGACCAAGGCCAAGGCGCTGCGGCTGCCCGGCCGCGACACCTACGCCGCGCTGAAGAAGGGGTCGGGAACCCAGGAGGTCGCCACCACCATGGCGACGGTGCGGACCTTCAAGGAAGTGTTGCGGGACAAGGAAATTGGCCCGCGCATCGTGCCGATCATTCCCGACGAGGCGCGCACCTTCGGCATGGACTCGTGGTTCCCGTCGCTGAAGATCTACAACCGCAACGGCCAGCTGTACACCGCCGTGGACGCCGAGTTGATGCTGGCCTATAAGGAAAGCGAAGCCGGCCACATCCTGCACGAGGGCATCAACGAGGCCGGGTCGGTCGGTTCGTTCATCGCGGCGGGCACGTCGTATGCGACGCACAACGAGCCGATGATTCCGATCTACATCTTCTATTCGATGTTCGGCTTCCAGCGCACCGGTGACGGCCTGTGGGCCGCCGCCGACCAGATGGCGCGCGGCTTCCTACTCGGCGCCACCGCGGGTCGCACCACGCTCACCGGGGAGGGCCTGCAGCACGCCGACGGGCACTCGCTGCTGCTGGCCAGCACCAACCCGGCGGTGGTCGCCTACGACCCGGCATTCGCCTACGAAATCGCCTACATCGTGGAGAGCGGGCTGGCGCGGATGTTCGGGGAGAACCCCGAGGACGTCTACTTCTACATCACCATCTACAACGAGCCGTACGTGCAGCCGCCCGAGCCGGAGAACTTCGACCCCGAGGGCGTGCTGCGCGGCCTGTACCGCTATCACGTCGCCACCGAAGAGCGGGCCAACACGGCGCAGATCCTGGCGTCGGGGGTGGCGATGCCGTCGGCGCTGAACGCGGCGCAGATGCTGGCCGCGGAGTGGGACGTCGCCGCCGACGTGTGGTCGGTGACCAGCTGGGGAGAGCTGAACCGCGACGGCGTGGCCGTCGACCGGGCGCGGCTGCGCCACCCGGACCAGCCGGCCGGCGTCCCGTACGTCACCCAGGCCCTGTCGAACGCCACCGGGCCCGTGGTCGCCGTGTCCGACTGGATGCGTGCGGTGCCCGAGCAGATCCGGCCCTGGGTGCCGGGCACCTACGTCACCCTGGGCACCGACGGGTTCGGCTTCTCCGACACCCGGCCCGCCGCGCGGCGGTACTTCAACACCGACGCCGAGTCGCAGGTGGTCGCGGTGCTGGAGGCGCTGGCCCGCGACGGCGAGATCGACCCGTCGGTGCCGACCGCTGCCGCCCGCCAGTACAAGATCGACGACGTGCTGGCCGCCCCGGAGCAGACGTCCGACCCCGGCGTGGCCTGACCCGGGCGCACCCGCGCTCGGCGCGCTGCGCCCAACGTGACACTGGCGTCACGTTGGGGGGGGGGGGGGGGGGGGCGGGGGGGCCCCCCCCCCCCCCCCCCCCCCCCCCCCGCCGCCCCCCCCCCCCCCCCCGCCGGCCGGGGAGCAGGCGCGGCCGACAAGAAAAAAAATAAAAAATAAGAAAA
>NZ_BAAGDE010000098.1:0-5055 GCF_054660795.1 Mycobacterium sp. MUNTM1 | reverse complement strand
GTCTGGAAGAGGTGGGTGGGGGGGGGGGGGGCGGGCCGGAGGGGGCGGGGGGGGGGGTGGGTGGAGGGGGGGGGGGGGGTGGGGGGTTTGGGGGGGGGGGTGTGGTTGCCCCTTGCCCCCGCCCCCACGCCCGAGGCCGCCCCGCGGCCCGCTACGTTGAGGCGTTCTTAAGAACGCCACACGCCGCCTTTGGCGGAAACTTCTAGAAAAGACGCGTAGGTTTTAGGGGTGAATGACAACCCCTTCGCCGGTCCGTTCGCCAAGCAGCCCCGATCCCCGTTGGAGCTGCTGGACACGGTGCCGGATTCGGTCCTGCGGCGGCTGAAGCAGTACTCGGGCCGGCTGGCCACCGAGGCGGTCTCGGTGATGGGCGATCGGCTGCCGTTCTTCGCCGACCTGGAAGCGTCGCAGCGGGCCAGCATGGCGTTGGTGGTGCAGACCGCCATCAACAACTTCGCCGAGTGGATGCAGGACCCGCACAGCAACGTCAGTCACACCGCGCAGGCCTTCGAGCTGGTGCCCCAGGACCTCGCCCGCCGCATCGCGCTGCGCCACAGCGTCGACATGGCGCGCGTGACCATGGACTTCTTCGAGGAGGTCGTGCCGCTGCTGGCCCGCTCCGAGGACCAGCTGACGGCGCTGACGGTGGGCATCCTCAAGTACAGCCGCGACCTGGCCTTCACCGCCGCGACCGCCTACGCGAACGCGGCCGAGGCCCGCGGGACCTGGGACAGCCGGATGGAGGCCAGCGTCGTCGACGCGGTGGTCCGCGGCGACACCGGTCCCGAGCTGCTGTCCCGCGCCGCGGCGCTGAACTGGGACACCACCGCCCCGGCGACGGTCGTGGTCGGCACGCCGGCCCCCGGGCGCGACGGCTCGACCGGCCCCGACGACAGCGAGCGGGCGAGCCAGCACGTCCGCGATATCGCCGCGCAGCACGGGCGCGCGGCCCTCACTGACGTGCACGGCACCTGGCTGGTCGCGATCGTGTCCGGCCAACTGTCGCCAACCGACAAATTCCTGGGCGATCTGCTGGTCGCGTTCGCCGACGGCCCCGTGGTCGTCGGACCGACCGCGCCCATGCTCACGGCGGCCTACCACAGCGCCAGCGAGGCGATATCCGGCATGAACGCCGTCGGCGGCTGGCGGGGAGCGCCACGTCCGGTGCCGGCCCGCGAACTGCTGCCTGAACGGGCCCTGATGGGCGATGCGTCGGCGATCGTGGCGCTGCACACCGACGTGATGGGGCCGCTGGCCGACGCGGGTCCCACGCTGATCGAGACTCTTGACGCTTACTTAGATTGTGGCGGCGCGATTGAGGCCTGTGCCAGAAAGTTGTTCGTTCATCCAAACACCGTGCGCTACCGACTCAAGCGGATCACCGACTTCACCGGCCGCGATCCCATGCAGCCCCGTGACGCATATGTGCTGCGAGTGGCGGCAACGGTGGGCCAGCTCAACTATCCGACCACCCCGACCAGCGCCGCCAACAACGCGATGCCGGCGGTTCCGCTGCCGGTCAAAGGGGCTGTTGTGGGGCAATCCGGGTGACAGTGACTCAGGCAACAGGTCGCGGCACGATATCAAACCAGTAGCTTAAGGAGCCGTTTTGTAGGGTCTACACAAAAAGCTAAGACGAGGTTCATAATCTGTTACACCCGCCAAAACCGTTTCCACAGTGTTCTCTTAAACACGTGATTGCATTGCTTGCGCCCGGACAGGGTTCGCAGACCGAGGGGATGCTCTCGCCATGGCTGGAGCTCGCCGGCGCCGCTGACCAGTTGGCGCTGTGGTCCAAGGCCAGTGGCCTCGATCTCGTGCGCCTGGGCACCACCGCATCGACCGAAGAGATCACCGACACCGCGGTCACCCAGCCGCTGGTCGTGGCCGCGACGCTGCTGGCCCACCAGGAGCTGACCAAGCGCGGCCTGCTGTCGGACGCCGAGCTGGTCGTGGCCGGCCACTCCGTCGGAGAGATCGCCGCCTACGCGATCGCCGGCGTGATCGCCGCCGACGACGCCGTCGCCTTGGCCGCCACCCGTGGCGCCGAGATGGCCAAGGCGTGCGCCATCGAGCCGACGGGCATGTCCGCGGTGCTCGGCGGCGACGAGGGCGAGGTCCTGGCCCGCCTCGAGCAGCTCGACCTGTTCCCGGCCAACCGCAACGCCGCCGGGCAGATCGTCGCGGCCGGCGCGCTGACCGCGCTGGAGAAGCTGGCCGAAGACCCGCCGGAGAAGGCCCGAGTGCGCGCCCTCGGTGTGGCCGGGGCGTTCCACACCAAGTACATGGCGTCGGCACTCGACGGCTATGCGGCCGCGGCGGCCGCCGTTCAGACGTCCGAGCCGACCGCCAAGCTGCTGTCGAACCGCGACGGCAAGCCGGTCGCCTCGGCGGCCGCGGCGATGGAGGCGCTGGTTGCTCAGCTGACCCAGCCGGTCCGCTGGGACCTGTGCACCGCGACGCTGCGTGACCTGGAAGTCACTGCGGCCGTGGAGTTCCCGCCCGCGGGCACTCTCACCGGCATCGCCAAACGAGAACTTCGGGGGGTGACGGCTCGTGCCGTCAAGTCGCCCGCAGACCTGGACGCTTTGGCCGAGCTCTAAAGCCAGCTCGACCAGTTGCACAACCAGTACAACCGCATATCAAGTCAATTCGACTAACACGCAACACATTACGAAGGGAAGCACGCTGTGGCTGTCAGCCAGGAAGAAATCATCGCCGGTATCGCCGAGATCATCGAAGAGGTGACCGGTATCGAGCCCTCCGAGGTCACCCCGGAGAAGTCCTTCGTCGACGACCTGGACATCGACTCGCTGTCGATGGTCGAGATCGCCGTCCAGACCGAGGACAAGTACGGCGTCAAGATCCCCGACGAGGACCTCGCTGGTCTGCGCACCGTCGGTGACGTCGTCTCCTACATCCAGAAGCTCGAGGAAGAGAACCCCGAGGCTGCCGAGGCGCTGCGCGCCAAGCTGGAGACCGAGAACCCCGAGGCCGTCGCGAACGTCAAGTCGAGGCTGGAAGCGGACAGCAAGTGAGCAAGCCTTCCACTGCTAATGGCGGTTACCCCAACGTTGTGGTAACCGCTGTCACGGCAACGACATCGATCGCGCCGGACATCGAGAGCACGTGGAAGGGTCTGTTGGCCGGCGAAAGCGGCATCCACGTCCTCGAAGACGAGTTCGTCACCAAGTGGGACCTGCCCGTCAAGATCGGCGGACACCTCAAGGACCCCATCGACGAGCGCATGAGCAGGCTGGACATGCGGCGCATGTCGTATGTCCAGCGGCTGGCCAAGGTGCTGAGCACCCAGCTGTGGGAGACCGCCGGTAGCCCGGAGGTCGACCCCGACCGGTTCTCGGTCGTGGTCGGCACCGGGCTCGGCGGCGCCGAGCGGATCGTTGAGACCTACGACCTGATGAACGAGGGCGGCCCCCGCAAGGTGTCGCCGCTCGCCGTGCAGATGATCATGCCCAACGGCGCCGCGGCGGTGGTGGGCCTGCAGCTCGGCGCCCGCGCCGGGGTCATCACCCCGGTCTCGGCCTGCTCGTCGGGTTCGGAGGCGATCGCCCACGCGTGGCGTCAGATCGTCATGGGTGACGCGGATTTCGCCGTCTGCGGTGGGGTCGAGGGCCCCATCGAAGCGCTGCCCATCGCGGCGTTCTCGATGATGCGGGCCATGTCGACGCGCAACGATGAGCCCGAGCGCGCATCGCGGCCGTTCGACAAGGACCGCGACGGCTTCGTGTTCGGTGAAGCCGGGGCGATGATGATCATCGAGACCGAAGAGCACGCCAAGGCTCGTGGCGCCAAGCCACTGGCCCGGTTGATGGGTGCCGGCATCACCTCGGACGCGTTCCACATGGTGGCACCGGCGGCGGACGGCGTGCGCGCCGGTCGCGCCATGACGCGGTCGCTGGAGCTGGCGGGGTTGTCCCCCAAGGACGTCGACCACGTCAACGCCCACGGGACGGCAACGCCGATCGGTGACACCGCCGAGGCCAACGCCATTCGCGTCGCGGGTTGCCAGGAGGCGGCCGTGTACGCACCCAAGTCGGCTCTGGGGCACTCCATCGGTGCCGTCGGGGCTTTGGAATCTGTTCTCACGGTATTGAGCCTTCGGGACGGCGTGATACCGCCAACACTCAACTACGAAACCCCCGATCCCGAGATCGATTTGGACGTTGTCGCGGGCGAACCCCGCTACGGCGACTTCCGTTATGCGATCAACAACTCGTTCGGGTTCGGTGGCCACAACGTGGCACTCGCCTTCGGGCGTTACTGAGTACGGCGTCCGGTGACGATGCGGGCCGCAAACGGCCCGAGGAGAAGCCGGACAAATTGGAAGGAACGTTCGCAAGACCCATGACAGAGCTGGTTACCGGGAAGACGCTCCCGAATGTGGTCGTCACTGGCGTCGCCATGACGACCGCACTGGCAACTGATGCCGAAACCACCTGGAAGCTGTTGTTGGACAGCCAAAGTGGTATCCGCAAACTCGAGGATCCTTTCGTCGAGGAGTTTGACCTGCCGGTACGCATCGGCGGGCATCTGTTGGAAGAGTTCGACAGTCAGTTGACCCGCGTGGAGCTGCGCCGCACGGGCTACCTGCAGCGGATGTCGACCGTGTTGGGCCGGCGGGTCTGGGAGAACGCCGGCTCCCCCGAGGTCGATCCCAACCGCCTGATGGTGTCCATCGGTACCGGATTGGGTTCATCGGAAGAGATGGTCTTCAGCTACGACGACATGCGCGCTCGTGGCATGAAGGCCGTCTCTCCCCTCGGCGTTCAGAAGTACATGCCCAACGGCGCCTCGGCGGCGGTGGGACTGGAGCGGCAGGCCAAGGCCGGCGTGATCACCCCGGTGTCGGCGTGTGCGTCGGGTTCTGAGGGGGTGGCGCAAGCCTGGCGCAACATCGTGTTCGGCGAGGCCGACATCGCCATCTGCGGTGGCGTGGAAACGCGCATCGAGGCGGTGCCGATCGCGGCGTTCGCCCAGATGCGCATCGTGATGTCGACCAAAAACGACGACCCGGTCGGCGCGTGCCGCCCGTTC
>NZ_BAAGDE010000097.1:0-12901 GCF_054660795.1 Mycobacterium sp. MUNTM1 | reverse complement strand
ATCGCACTCCCGCGGCTGCGCGCCGCCGCCGCGCGGGCCGACACCGTCGTGGATCGCCTTGCCGCGGTGCTCGACGAGTCGAACCGGTTGATGCGCGAGTTCCCCGACCTGCCCGGCTTCGAGCGGGCGATGCGCGTGATCGGCCACCAACACGGCAACCGGTTGCAGCGACCAGGGCCGAAAGCGTTGCGCGACATCATCACTGAGATCATCGAGAACGCCGACGCACAGGGCGCGCTGCCCACCGGCGCCGATCCGCGCGGTGCGGTCAACGCGATCCATGCGCTGGCGCGCGGGCTGACGGAACGGGCGGCCAGCCTCGGCCCGGGCGCTTATGCCGCGACGCTCGATTCGGCCAAGGGGCTACTGCGGGGCAGGCTCCTTACCGACGGCCGTCAATGATTCACCCAACGTCCACAACGCGACGCCGAGCAACACCAGATCCTTGAGTACAAACTGGCCGGGCAGCGCCGAAAGCACGGGAAAGCCGTCGGCGCACGTCGCCACCACTCCCGGGGTGGTGAACAGAAAACCCAGCGTGCCCAAAAACAGCAGCACCGCCAGTGCGCTGCCCGCTGCCGAGACCCGCGGCCGCAGCGCGATGAGAAGGGCGGCAACGATTTCCATCGTGCCGAGTCCGCGCGCGACGAAGGTGAGGCTGAAGACGTCGTAGACCCAGCGCATCAACGGGCTGTGCTGAATCAGGACGCGGGCACGAACCGGGCATCCACCCGACCCACGGTTCAGGCCGCGTTCGCGTTCACTTCCGCAACCGCTCGAGGCCCGACACGATGAGGCGCAATCCGAAGGCGAATTCGTCGGCCAGCGGGACCGGCAGGTCGTCGGCGACGGTGACCGTCGCGGGAAAGCGGGACGGATCGAGCCGGTGAAACACCGCGGAGAGTTCGGCGTCTCCCTTACCGTCGCCCGCCGCCGCGCCAGACAGCTGTAACGCAAAGCCCAGGACATAGCGGGCCAGCGTCGCGTACGCGTGGGCCGCCACCGCCGGTGCAAACCCGTTGTCGAGCAGCACCGCCAGGCAGCGCTCGCGGTTGGCCAACGCGTTCGGTCCCATCGGGGTGTACTCGATCAACAGCGGCGCGACGTTGCCGTGCCGGCTCAAGGCGTCAAACATGTGCTGCGCGAACAAGGTACACGCGTCTTGCCACGGCAACTCGGCGAGCTCTTTCGCGTCGAGATCGATCTCACCGAAGATGTGGTCGATCACCAGCGAGACCAGTTGTGACCGGTTGGAGAAGTGGCGGTACAGCGTGGCGGTGCCCGACTCCATGCGCTGCGCCAGCGAACGCATCGACAGCGCCTCGGCTCCCTGTTCGTCGACGAGTTCGACGGCCGCGGCCAGGATGCGGTCCACCGGCAGGGCCGGGCGACCGCGGGAACGGCGCTGCGGCCGCCCGGTGCCGCTCACATCACTCATTGTGGCGATCCCTGCCCTTGACACTCCCGTACATTACGGAGACACTGTATCCATAAATATCGGATCGATCAACCACTCTGACAGCAAGGAACATTCGTCATGCTCCTCCCCCTGGCGGCAGAGCCCTTCACCGCTCCCACCGGCCGCGACATGCTGCCCTCCGAACGACGCGAATTCGTCCGCACACACCGCACCTGCGTGTTCGGCTACCGCCGCCGCAACGACGGCCCGGCGATGTCGATCGTGTACTACATCCCCACCGACAGCGGCGAATTGCTGGTCTCCACCATGGCCGGCCGCGGCAAGGCCCGCATCGTCGAACGCGACCCCAAGGTGAGCCTGTGCGTCCTCGACGAGCGCTGGCCGTTCGCCTATCTGCAGGTCTATGCCGACGCCACCATCGACCAAGACCGGGATCTGGCGGTCGACGTGATGATGGCGGTGGGCGGCCGGATGTCCGGCCAGCCCCTCGGCGACGAGGCCCGCCCGCACATCCGGGACATGTGTGAGCGCGAGAACCGCGTCGTCATCCGGTGTCGGCCCTACTCCACCTTCGCGACGCCGCCACGTCATCTGCACCGCAACGACCAGGTCAACGAGCTCAGCCACTGGGTGTCCGGCGTAATGCCTTGGGACGCAGCCGATCCGACGGAGGGTTGATCAGCCCGCGTAGCGATCGCGCAGCTTGCCCAGCGTCGCTTCGATGCCCGTTGCGTTCGCCTTCGCGAAACCCATCCGCTCGTAGTAGTTGAGCTTGTTCTTGATCGCACCGGCATCGCGGTAGTCAAACGTCTCGGTGACCTGGGTCAGCGTCGGCGACAGCTTGTCGAATTCCCACCGCCAGCGGTGACCCAGCGGGTGGCGCCATTCGATGAGTTCGTTTTGCGTCAGTGCCGTGATCGTGCTGGTGATCCGGTAGGGAACGCCGTACATCTTCATGTGCGTCGAGAACTTCGAGCCCTCAACCAGATGTGCCGGCACGGTGATGTTGTCGCGCACCGTGCCGGACCCGTCCAACTCGTGGTGGCGGCGTGGATCGGCCACCAAGGCAAACAGCTCCGCGGCCGGGGCAGCCACCTCGACCCTGCGGCTCACCTGGCGAGGGCCCCGGTCGACGACAGTGACGGTCATGATGTCTCCTTCCGCTACCCGGCAGCGTAATCCGGCCTAGTTCTGCGGATCCGGGATGTTCGGATCCCAGACCGGTGACGGCACGAACCGCGCAGGCCATAAGCCTGATTTGGTCAACCGCGCGACCTCCTCGCGCAACACTATTCCGATCTTCGTCGCGAATTCGCGGGGCAGCTCGAGTGCCGAGCTCGCGGCCACGCCGAGCTGGTGGTTGATTTCGGGTTCGCAGATCGGCGAGCACCGCAGTCGGCCCGCTTCGACGTCGGCGCCACACGCCGCCAACGGCAGCACCGCATACCCGAGACCCGACGCGGCCAGATGCTTGGCCACCTCCGCCGAATCGGTCGAAAAGTGGGCTGTCAGCGAGACTTTCAGCCGAAGCGCGGTGTTCTCCAAGGTGTTGCGAACGCCGGTCTGCGCGCTGGGCATGATCAGCGGCAGTTTGGCCAGGTCGGCGAAGCGGATCGGGCTCGCGGGTGACAGGCCCGACGCGGGGCCGCCAACCAGCATCAGGTCTTCGATCACCAAGTGCCGGAAGAAGAGCCGGTCATCGGAGACCGGATGGATCACCGCCAGGTCGATCGCGCCCTTCAGCAGGCGCTGCACCAGGTCGTCGGTGTCCGCGACAACGATGTGGAAATGGACGTTCGGGAACGCGGCGCCGATGCTTGCGGCCAGCGGCGCGGTCAGGACGTCGGCGGTCGTGGGTACCACGCCGAACAGCAGTCCACGCTCGATCCGGGCCAACGGTGATCCCGCATATCGGACCGCGAGCTCCAGCTGACGCAGTGGCGCGGCCGTGGACGCCCGCAACCGTTCGCCCTCCTCGGTCAGGTGCACGCCCCGCCTGGTCCGCTCGAACAGCGTGATCCCGAGGTCCTCTTCCAGCAGCCGGATCTGGCGGCTGAGCGCCGGCTGCGCGATTCCCAACACGGCGGCCGCGCGCGTGATCGACCCTTCCTCCGCGATCCGCAGAAAATACTTGAGCCGGTGGGTATCCATCGCAACCACATCTACCAGCCATATAAATCCAGCATGACTGATTTCCCGAATTGGTATTACCTTGCAGCGACGAGCCGGACATATCGTCGGCGTCGTGGGGCGGCGATGCCATCCCGGTCTGACTGAAGGAAGGTCGACGATGACGGTTCAAGACGAGCGCGACTGGGTGCAACTGCTCGGTCTGGATCGGTTGCCCGAACACATCGTCGGCAAGCGGGTCACCGAGTTGATGGACCTGTCCGGCAAGAAGGCCTTCGTCACCGGCGCCGGCGGCGACGGCCTGGGGCAGGCGATCGCCAACCGGCTGGCAGGCTGCGGAGCCGACGTGGCGCTCATCGGCCGGACGTTCGAAAAGGTCGAGCGCCGCGCGACGGAGGTCGAGCAGCGCTGGGGGGTGCGGGCGATTCCCGTCAAGGCCGACATGTCCGATTGGGACCAGGTGCACAACGCGGTGGATCAGGCCCACGACGAACTCGGTGGGCTCGACATCATGGTGAACAACCCGGTGATGGTGGCCGCGGGCCCGTTCGAGCTGCAGACGAAGGCCGAGATCGACTACACGGTGCTGGGCAGCCTGACGATGATGATGTACGGCGCACACGCCGCGCTGCAGCACATGCTCGCCCAGGGCTCCGGGAAGATCATCAACATCGGCTCGGTCGGCGGCCGCATTCAACAGCGGGGGCTGGTGGTCTACAACGCGTGCAAGGCCGGCGTCATCGGGTTCACCCGAAACCTCGCCCACGAGGTCGCGCTGCGCGGTGTCAACGTGTTGGGCGTGGCGCCGGGCATCATGATCAAACCGGAGATGCGACAGTACCTGCTCGATCCCCAGGACGACAGGCAGCGCGCGGGCCGCGGCGCCATCCGGGAAGCGATCACCCATCAGGTCCAGCTGGGACGCGCCTCGTTGCCCGAGGAGGCCGCCAACATGGTCGCCTTCCTGGCTTCCGAGGCGGCCGACTACATGTGCGGCCAGACCATCGACGTCGCGGGCGGGCAGTGGATGGGTTGAGATGCTCACCTACCAAACGGTTTTGGACGAAGCGCAAGCACAGATCGGGCTGTCCGACTTCGGCGACGCGTCGTTCACCGAGGGCCTCGACATCCTGCTGTCCGCGCTGCGAAACGAGGCGCACCTCAACGCGCGCGGCGAAGCCTTTCTGCATCACCGCATCGCGGGATATCTCTCGCAGCGACTCCAGGTCGAGGACTGGTATCGCCGACATCCGGAGATCGGCGACGTCGCAATCGCCGCGCCGTTGATCGGCCTGGGGCTGCCCCGGACCGGTTCCACCGCGTTGTCGATGTTGCTGGCGCAGGATCCCGACGTGCGCTACCTGCGCCGGTGGGAGTCCTCGCAACCCTGTCCCCCACCCTCGACGGTGCGTGGCGTAGACCCGCGGGTGCCGCCCGGCAGGGGCGAAATGGTCGGCACCCGCCACCACGTCCCCGGGGATACCCACGGACCGATGGAGTGCCACGAGTTGATGGCGCTCGACTTCAAGTCGCACATCTTCCAGTCCTTCGCCGAAATACCCTCGTATTCAACCTGGTTGGTCGAGCACGCCGACCTCACTTCCACGTTCCGGTATCAGCGCCGGGTGATGCAGCTACTGCAGTGGGGCGAACCGGCGCGGCCGTGGCGGCTCAAATGCCCGTCGCACGTGTTGTGGCTCGACGCTCTGAATGCGGTGTTTCCGGACGCGCGCTTCGTGATGACCCATCGCGATCCCACCGACGTCCTCTTGTCGGTGGCCGACCTGTACGCCGACATCATCGGATCGTTCAGCGACCGGATCGACCGCCGCTATATCGGCAGGCTCAACGTCGAGCACTGGTCGCTGGGGATGGAACGGGCGTTGCGGTTTCGCGCCGGGGGTGCGGAGGATCGGTTCTACGACATCGACTTTCGCGCCATGCAGGCGGATCCGATCGGCGAGGTCGCCGGCCTCTACGCGTGGCTGGGGGCCCCGGTGTCCGAGGAGTTCGAAGCGCGGATGCGGAGTTGGTGGCGACACGCCGCCGCGGAACGGGAGCCGAGCTCGCACGCCGACCCGGTGGCGTTCGGCATCGAGCTCGACGAGGTACGGCCCCGGTTCGCCCGTTATGTGGCCAGCGCACAGCGGTGGACGGCACACCCGAGGAGTGAAAAGAGCAATGGCAGTTGACCTCACCGGCGGCATCGACCCGTCCCGCGAATACGTGCTGGCGCAGCGGCCCGAGGATCCGGAGATGCGCGACTCGGTGAGCTTCTGGGTGGTCGACGACCGCGGCGAAATCGGCCTGCCGCGCATCGGAATCGAAGCCGTGGGCGCCAATTGGAATTCCCACGACATTCAGATCAACGCGGCGTTCCCGGACGGCCGCGTCTATCGGCTGCGCACCAACGGGCCCTCCCTGCCCAGCCGCGGGCCCGACGGGCGGGCCTCCGTGCTCGGCGCCGGCGGACTGGCGTTCCGCTGCGTCGAGCCGTTCGATACCTGGACGATGTCCTACGACGGACCCGCGATACGGACCTCGTCGCCCGACTTGGTCGCGGGCCGCAAGGACGGACCGGCGGTCGCCATCAGCTTCCACGTCGAAGCCAAGATGGCCGTGCCCCCGTGGATTCAGGGAGCGCTGCAATCCGACGCCGGCACCCAACTCAAGACCACCGCGGTCGGCGCCATCATGGGCGGCCCGCGGTACGAGCAATTGTTCACCGCCACAGGCGAATTCCAAGTGGCGGGCGAACGCTACCCCTTCACCGGCAGCGGGCTGCGCATCCGGCGCACCGGGGTGCGCAAGCTCGCCGGCTTCTGGGGACACTGCTGGCAGTCGGCCGTGTTCGGCAGCGGTCGCGCGTTCGGCTACATCGCCTACCCGCCGCGCCCCGACGGCCAGCCCACCTTCAACGAGGGATTCATCTTCACCGGCGACGGCGGCCTGGTCCCGGCACGGGCGGTGCAGGCGCCGTGGCTGACACGGCTGCGGCCGCTCGGCGAGCGCGTGCCGCTGATACTCGAGACAGCCGAGGGCCGTGTCGAAATCGACGGCGAGACGGTGTTTTCCACCCACGACATCCATCACGACGACGACATGTACTCGATGAACGCGCTCAAAGCGGAGATGGCCCAGTTCCCCGCCGTGCAGCAGGCGGGCGTGCGCTACACATGGGACGGCGAGCAGGCGTACGGCATGCTCGAACGCTCCAACCCGCTCGACAAGATCGCCCGCGACTGAAGGGACTCCACACGACTTATGAGCCAGTCACTCTCGGGAAAGGTGGCACTGATCACCGGCGCCGCGCGTGGGCAGGGCCGGGCACACGCGGTGCGCCTGGCCGCCGAGGGCGCCGACGTCATCGCGGTTGACATCGCCGGGCCGCTACCGCCCAGCGTCCCCTACGATTCCCCAACGCCCGACGACCTCGCCGAGACCGCCCGGCTGGTAAGCGCCAACGGCCGCAAGGTCATCGCCGCCGACGCCGACATCCGCGATCTGGACGCCATGACCGCCGTCGTCGACAACGCCGTAGCGGAGCTGGGCCGGCTCGACATCATCGTCGCCAACGCCGGGATCTGCTGCCCCGCACCGTGGAATCAGATCAGCGCGCAGGCGTTCCGAGACACCATCGACACCAACGTCATCGGCACGTGGAACACCGTGATGGCCGGTGTGCAACACATCATCGACGGCGATCGCGGGGGCTCGATCATCCTGATCGGTTCGGCCGCCGGCATCAAGATGCAGTCGTTCATGATCCACTACACCGCAAGCAAGCACGCCGTCGTCGGGATGGCACGGGCGTTCGCCGCCGAACTCGGCCGGTACAACATTCGCGTCAACAGCCTCAACCCGGGAGGGGTGGCCACCCCGATGGGGACCGGCCGGATGCGCGACGCGCTGGAGGCAGCGGCCGAGGAATACCCGCACCTGCGCGGCCTGCACAAACCGCTGCTACCCGAAGGCATCGCACAACCGGAGGACATCGCCGACGCGGTGGCCTGGCTCGCCTCCGACCAATCCAGACTGGTGACCGCGAGCCAAGTTTCGGTCGACATCGGCGTGGGATACGTCTGATGCGCGGCCTGGCTGACAAGACTTTTCTGATCGCCGGGGGCGCCACCGGGATCGGGGCGGCCACCGCCAAACGCCTTGCCGCCGAAGGTGCTTGCGTGTCCATCGGGGACAACAACCTCGCCGGCGCCACCGGCACGGCCGAACAGATCGTGGCCGGCGGCGGCCGCGCCATTGCCGTCGAATTCGACCTCGCGGACGAGCAATCGGTGCAACGCCTCGTCCAGACGACCATCACCGAATTCGGCGCCATCCACGGCCTACACAACGTGGGCGCCGACCTTTCCGAGGCCAACCTGGGACGCGACACCACCATCCTCGATACCGGGATGGACGTCTGGCAGCGCACCCTCGACGTCAACCTGCTCGGGTATGTCCGCACGATCCGCGCCGTCCTTCCCCATCTGCTCGCCCAGGGCGGTGGCAGCATCGTGAACACCTCCTCGGGCGCCGCGCTCGGGAGCGATCCGGCGCACGTCGCCTATGGCGCCTCCAAGGCCGCCGTCAACCACCTGACCCGGCACGTGGCCGTCAACTGGGGCAAGGACAACATCCGCAGCAACGGCGTCATGCCCGGCCTGGTGATGGGCGAAACGCAGGAGCGGCAGAACGACGTCGCGCTGCAGCAGGCATTCCTGACGTTCGGCAAGACCAGCCGGCTGGGTAGACCGGACGACCTGGCCGCGATCACCGCGTTCCTGCTGTCCGACGAGGCCGAATGGATCACCGGTCAGGTCTGGTACATCGGCGGCGGATCGCACCTGCGGCAATAGGTCGCTCCGCCCAGCAGGCAGAATGGTGTGGTCAAGACTGCCGGGGGATCGAGAAGGAGCGGCATGCCCACCAGCGAATATCGGGTGAGCGGAATGAGCTGCGGCCACTGCGAGGCCGCGGTCCGTAGCGAGGTGGCCCAGATCCCGGGCATCGACGACGTGACGGTCAGCGCCGCCACCGGCAAGCTCGTCGTCACCAGTGCGCAGCCCATCGACGCGGACGCCGTCCTCGGCGCGGTCGACGAGGCCGGCTATGAGGCCGTCTTGGTCGCATGAGCACGCCCCCGCGACAGATCGACGAGGGCGCCCTCCCCGCTGACCCCGCATCAGTTCTGATCGAGCTCGACGTCACCGGGATGACCTGTGCCTCCTGCGCGGCCCGGATCGAGAAGAAATTGAACAAGCTCGACGGCGTCGCGGCCACCGTCAACTACGCCACCGAGAAGGCCGCCGTGACGGCCACCGCCGGTTACGACCCGCGGATTCTCATCGGCGAGATTGAAAAGGCCGGGTACGGGGCCACCCTGCCGCAGCGCGCACCCGAGCCCGCCCGCGACGCCGCGACGCCGGATGACGCCGAACTGACGTCGCTGCGCCGGCGCCTGGTCACCGCGACCGTGCTGGCCGGCCCGGTCATCGCCATGGCCATGCTTCCCGCCCTGCAATTCCCCCACTGGCATTGGCTGTCGCTGGCCCTGACCGCACCGGTCGTGGTGTGGTGCGGCCGGCCCTTCCACGCGGCCGCCTGGACCAACCTCAAACACGGCGTGGCCACCATGGACACCTTGGTCTCGCTGGGCACCCTGGCGGCATTCCTGTGGTCCGTCTACGCCCTGTTGCTCGGGACCGCGAGTCAGCCGGGCATGCAGCACGACTTCGAGCTGACCGTCAGGCGCGACGGCGCCCCGTGCCACGTCTACTTCGAGGTCGCCGCGGGTGTGACGCTGTTCGTCCTCGCCGGGCGCTATTTCGAACGGCGGTCCAAGCGGACCGCCGGCGCCGCGCTGCGCACGCTGTTGACGCTGGGCGCCAAGGACGTCGCGGTGCTGCGCCCCGACCTTCACGGCGCCGAGACCCGCGTCCCGATCGAACGGCTCGCGGTCGGCGACGAGTTCGTCGTGCGCCCCGGGGAGCGGATCGCCACCGACGGGATCGTCGTCGCGGGTTCCTCGGCCGTGGACGCCTCCATGCTGACGGGCGAGTCCGTCCCGGTCGAGGTCGGCGAGGGTGACGCCGTCATCGGCGCCACCGTCAATGCGGGCGGTCGGCTCGTCGTGCGGGCCACCGGGGTCGGTGACGACACCCAGCTCGCGCAGATGGCCAGGCTCGTCGAGCGCGCCCAGTCCGGCAAGGCCCGGGTACAGCGCCTCGCCGACCGCGTCTCCGGGGTGTTCGTGCCGGTGGTCATGGCGCTGGCGGTGGCCACGCTGGCGGGCTGGCTCGCGGCGGGCTTCACGCTCACCACCGCCCTGACCGCCGCGGTCGCGGTGCTCATCATCGCCTGCCCGTGCGCGCTGGGGCTGGCGACCCCGACCGCCCTGCTGGTCGGCACCGGCCGCGCCGCACAGCTCGGCGTGCTCATCAGCGGGCCCGAGGTGCTGGAGTCGACGCGCAAGGTCGACACGATCGTGCTCGACAAGACGGGCACCGTCACCACCGGCAGGATGACCCTGGTCGACGTGATCGCCGCGGCCGGGACCGACCGCGCCACGCTGTTGCGCTACGCCGGAGCCCTGGAAGACGCGTCCGAGCATCCCGTCGCGCGAGCCATCGCCCGGGGCGCCACGGCGCAACTCGGCGCGCTGCCGGCATCCGCCGACTTCACCGGGGTCGGCGGCAAGGGGGTGCGGGGCACGGTCGACGGCCGCGCGGTCGTCGTCGGGCGCGAGAGCCTGCTGACCGAGTGCGGAATCCGCCTCGACCCGATCCTGTCGGCGGCCAAGAACCACGCCGAGCGCGAGGGCAAGACGGCCGTCGCCGTCGGCTGGGACGGCGTGGCCCGCGGCATCCTGGTCGTCGCCGACACCGTCAAACCGTCCAGCGCCGTGGCGGTGCGGCAGTTCACCAGGCTGGGCCTGACGCCGGTGCTGCTGACCGGCGACAACGCCACCGTCGCCGCCCGCATCGCCGACCAGCTCGGCATCGAGCAGGTCATCGCCGACGCGACGCCCGCCGACAAGGTCGCCGCGGTCAGGCGCCTGCAGTCCGAGGGCAAGGCGGTCGCCATGGTCGGCGACGGCATCAACGACGCCGCGGCGTTGGCCGCCGCCGACCTGGGCCTGGCCATGGGCACCGGCACCGACGTCGCGATCCAGGCCGCCGACCTCACGGTGATCCGCGGTGACCTGCGTGCCGCCGTCGACGCGATCCGGCTGTCCCGGCGAGCCCTGGGCACCATCAAGACCAATCTGTGGTGGGCCTTCGGGTACAACCTGGCCGCGATCCCCCTGGCCGCGCTAGGCATGCTCAACCCGATGTTCGCCGGCGCCGCGATGGCCGCCTCGAGCCTCCTCGTCGTCGGTAACAGCCTGCGGCTGCGCTCGTTCACCAGCGTCATCGACGACGCATGAGCGGTGCGTCCCGATCCGCGCGCATCTGGTCGGCCCACACGCAGAAACGGTCGGCTGACGGGCCACGTTCGTATGGGATAGTTGGTCCGGCCGCCGCCTTCGGTGACCCCGACCGGCCCTTGGATACTCACCTCACCCGCGCGCAGCGATCGATCTAGCAAAGGTCACGACCGTTGGAGCAGTTCTTCGGACAACTGTCCCTGTTGCACGGCTGGTTTCCGCCGGCCGTGCAGGGCCTGGCACTACTCGTGTTGCTCGTCGCGATTCAGTGGCGCACGCGAAGCTGGCTCAAGCGGGTGCTGCCGGTGGCGCTCATCGCGGCCGTCGCGGTGACGCTGCTGGCCCGGTGGTACATCACCTCGCTCGGGGTGGCCGGCGACCCGGCGCCGACGGCGCTGTGGCTCTGGATCGCGATGAGCGGCCTGGCCTCCGCGGTCTTCCTGGTGGGCTGGCGCGGCGTCCGCTGGTGGCGGCGCGGGGTGGCGGTGCTGGCGGTACCGCTGTGCGTCCTGTGCGCGGGCATGGCGCTGAACGGCTGGGTGGGCTACTTCCCCACCGCGCTCGCCGCGTGGAATCAGCTGACGTCCGTACCGCTGCCCGACCAGATCGACCGGCTGCGGGTGACCGAGATGCAGGTCGCCGGGACCAAGCCGACCAAGGGCGTGGTGGTTCCGGTGGACATCGACGACAACGCCTCGCACTTCGCCCACCGCCGAGAACTGGTCTATTTGCCGCCCGCATGGTTCAACACCAATCCGCCACCTCGGCTGCCGGCGGTCATGATGATCAGCTCCGCCTTCAACACCCCGGCCGACTGGCTGGGCCCCGGCGGCGCATTCACCGCCATCGACAACTTCGCGGCCGCACACCACGGGTTCTCCCCGGTGCTGGTGTTCGTCGATCCGACCGGTTCCTTCGACAACGACACCGAGTGCGTCAACGGCACCCGCGGCAACGCCGCCGATCACCTGACGAAGGACATCGAGCCCTTCATGGTGTCGAACTTCGGCGTCAGCGCTGACAGGGCCAACTGGGGCGTCGCCGGGTGGTCGATGGGCGGGACCTGCGCCGTGACCCTGGCGGTCATGCACCCCGAGCTGTTCAGCGCGTTCGTGGACATCGCGGGTGATCGCGGGCCCAACGGAGGCTCCAAGGAGCAAACCGTCGCCCGGTTGTTCGGCGGCAACCACGACGCCTGGGCCGCTTTCGACCCGGTCACCGTCATGACGAAGCACGGGCACTACGACGGCCTGTCGGGTTGGTTCGACGTGCCCGGCTCGGACGGCGCGCACAACGTCGCGCAGGAGGGCAATCCGGCGCTGATCGCGTCCAGCAGCGACCCCGCCGCCAATCCCGAGGGCCAGGACATCGCGGCGAACTCGCTGTGCGCCGTCGGCGCGGCCAACGGCATCGCCTGCGCGGTGGTCACCCAGCCGGGCAAACACGACTGGCCTTTCGCCGCCCAGGCGTTTGCCACGGCGCTGCCGTGGCTGGCCTCAACGCTCGGCACGCCCAATACCGAACCGGTGCAGCTGCCGCAACGGCCCGCCGGCGAACCGCATTAATTCCCGCTGGTCGGTTCGCGTTCACCGGCGCTGATCAAGGTTGGCGAGAATTCACAGCTGACCCTCCCGTAACGCAGCCGACATATGGGCACCGCGGATGGTACGGTTCGCTGCTGTGGCCTCGATGTTTCGCACCAGCGGCGGTTCCCGCGGGAACGCGCCGGTTGCGCAGTGCGCCACGATAAGTGCGCGAATGCTCGGGCCGTATTCGCCATTGCTGTTATCGCGTTTGTTCGACGCACTCGCCTGTCAGCTATGAACCGCCGTAAGTTCCTCGGATCGCTCGCCGCGTCGGTCGTCGCCGGCGTCGGTGCTGCGCGGCTCATCGTCGATCCGCAGCCGCGCACGTTCGCCCAGACC
>NZ_BAAGDE010000096.1:0-12990 GCF_054660795.1 Mycobacterium sp. MUNTM1 | reverse complement strand
CCGTACGGGGCGCCGGGTGCGCGGATGTATCGCACGGGTGACCTGGTGCGCTGGGGAGCCGACGGGCAGCTGCAGTACATGGGCCGCGCCGACGAGCAGGTCAAGATCCGCGGCTACCGCATCGAACTCGGCGAGATCCAGGCCGCCCTCGCCTCGCTGCACGGGGTCGAGCACGCGGCGGTGATCGCCCGCGAGGACCGGCCCGGCGACAAGCGCCTGGTCGGCTACGTGACCGGAACCGCCGACCCGGCCGAGGTTCGCGCCCAGCTCGGCGAGCGGCTGCCGAGCTACATGGTGCCCACGGCGGTGGTGGTGCTCGACGCGCTGCCGCTGACGGTCAACGGCAAGCTGGACACCCGCGCGCTGTCGGCGCCGGAATACTCCGACGCCGACCGTTACCGGGCGCCGGTGAGCGCGATCGAGGAGATCCTGGCCGGCATCTACGCCCAGGTTCTGGGTGTCGAGCGGGTCGGTGTCGACGACTCCTTCTTCGACCTCGGCGGCGACAGCATCCTGTCGATGCAGGTGGTCGCGCGCGCCCGGGCGGCCGGCGTGGTGTGCCGCCCGCGGGACGTCTTCGTCGAGCAGACGGTGGCCAAGCTGGCGCGGGTTGCCACGGTGGCCAGCGAGGACGACGACGTGGTCGACGAGGGGCTGGGCGCCGTGGTGGCCACCCCGATCATGCGCTGGCTGCAGAACATGGACGGCCCGGTCGAGCAGTTCAATCAGACGATGGTCCTGGCGGCGCCCGCCGAGGTCACGTTCGACGACGTGCCGGTGGTGGTGCAGGCGCTGCTGGATCGGCACGGGATGCTGCGGATGCGCGTCGAGGACGACGGCGTCGGCGGCTGGTCGCTCGAGGTGCCCGAGGCGGGCTCGGTGCAGGCCGGCGACTGCGTGGAGTCGGTCGACGTGTTGTCCGAAGCGGCGCTGGTCGACGCCCGGTCGCGGCTGAACCTGGCCGACGGTGTGCTGGTGCGTGCCGTATGGGCAAGTGCGACAAACCAATTGGCATTGATCATTCACCACCTGGCCGTCGACGGGGTGTCCTGGCGGACGCTGATCGAGGACCTCAACATCGCCTGGGCGCAGCACCACAGCGGCCAGCCGGTGGCGCTGCCGGTGGGCGGCACCTCGTTCGCGCGGTGGTCGTCACTGCTCGATGAATACGCACGCCGGCCCGAGGTGGTCGAGCGGCTCGAGGAGTGGCGGCAGGTGGCCGCCATCCCGGCGGTGCTGCCGCACGCGCAGCCCGAGGACACCTACGTGACGGCTGGACAGTTGTCGGCGTCCTTGGACGTGGAGACGACCCGGCTGCTGCTCGGTGAGGTGCCCGCGGCGTTCCACGCCGGGGTGCAAGACATTCTGCTGATCGCCTTCGGCCTGGCCTGGACCCAGTTTGTGGGCACCGGCGCGCCGATCGTCATCGACGTGGAGGGCCACGGACGCAACGAAGAGCTGGGTCCGCAGGTGGACCTGTCCCGCACGGTCGGCTGGTTCACCGCGAAGTACCCGGTGGCGTTGCGGATGGGTGGACTGTCCTGGGGTCAGGTGGTCGGCGGTGACGCGGCCCTGGGTGGGGTGATCAAGGACGCCAAGGAACAGCTACGCGCGTTGCCCGACGGCTTGACCTACGGGCTGCTGCGCTACCTGAATCCCGAAGCGGCACTGGATGATTCGGACCCGGTCATCGGGTTCAACTACCTGGGTCGGCTCGGCGGCGGGGCCGCCGAACTGTCGGCCGATCTGTGGCAGCTGGATCCGGACAGCTTCGCGCTGGCCGGTGCGGCCGGCGCGGTGGCGCTGCCGTTGCCGCACACGGTGGAGCTCAACGCGGGCACCATGGACACCGCGGACGGCCCGCACCTGCAGGCCAACTGGACGTGGGCGCTCTCGGCGCTGGACGAGAAGCAGATCGGCCGGCTCAGCGAACTGTGGTTCGACGCCCTGGCCGGCATCTGCGCGCACGTGCGCAACGGCGGCGGCGGCCTGACCCCGTCCGACATCGCGCCCGCCCGTCTGAGCCAGCGGGACCTCGACGAACTGCAGCAGCAGTACCAGATCGCGGACGTGCTGCCGCTGACCCCGTTGCAGCAGGGGCTGTTGTTCCACACCGGAACCGCTCAGGGTGGCGAGGATCTGTATGCGGTGCAGCTCGACATCTCCGTGACCGGCGCCGTCGATCCCGAGCGGCTGCGGGAAGCGGTGCACACCGTCATCACCCGCCACCCCAACGTGGTCGCCCGCTTCTCCGAGGACTTCGGGGAGCCGGTGCAGGTCATGACGACCAATCCGGTGCTGGCCTGGCAGTACGTCGAACTGGACACCGACGGCGACATCGCGGAGCAGGTCGAGCGGTTGTCCACCGCCGAACGCGTCGCCGTCTGTGATCTGGTCGGGCAGCCGCCTTTCCGGGGCGTTCTGATCCGCACGGCGGAGAACGCGTACCGGTTCGTCCTCACCAACCACCACATCGTGCTCGACGGCTGGTCCAAGCCGGTCCTGCTGCAAGAGATCTTCGCCAGCTACTTCGGGGTGCGGCTGCCCGCGCCGGTGCCGTACCGCAGCTTCATCACCTGGCTCTCCGAGCAGGATCGTGCCGCGGCCCAAGCGGCGTGGCGCGAGGTGTTCGAGGGTTTCGACACCCCGACGCTGGTGGGCCCGTCGGGGCGGATGGCGCTCGGTCCGCGTGGTGTCGCGGAATTCCACGTATCCGCGGAGACGAGCCGGCTGCTGGGCGAATTGGCCCGCTCGTGCCGAACCACCGTCAGCACGGTGCTACAGGCGGCCTGGGCGCAGCTGCTGATGTGGCTGACCGGACAGCATGATGTGGTGTTCGGCACTGCGGTTTCGGGCCGTCCGACCGAATTGGCGGGATCCGAGGCCATGGTGGGCCTTTTGATCAATACCGTCCCGGTGCGCGCAACAATCGGCGCCGAAACCACCATCGCCGACCTGCTTGACCAGCTGCAACGCACCTACACGAACACCCTGGACCACCAGCATTTAGCACTGAACGATATCCATCGTGTAACGGGACATGACCAAATTTTCGACACAATGTTCGTGTACGAGAACTATCCCATCGATACTGCCGCGCTATCGGCCGTGGACGAGTTAACTATTACTGGATTCACGAATCGGGAATACAACCACTACCCGCTTTCGGTACAAGCCGTGCCAGGCCACGAAATAGGCCTTCGCGTCGAGTTCGATACAGACGTTTTTGGCGCGGCGAGGATCGACAAGCTTGTAGAGCGGTTTAAGCGGGTGCTGGAAGCCATGACCGTGGACTTGGAGGAGCAGTCATGACCGTCGGTGCGGGACGGCGCTTGTTGTCGATCGATCTGCTGGATGGCGGCGAGCACGATCGACTCGACGAGTGGGGTAACCGGGCGGTACTGACCAAGCCGGTCAAGTCCTCGTTGTCGATCCCGGAGATGTTCGCCATTCAGGTGGCGCGCGCTCCGCAGTCGGTGGCGCTGACTTTCGGGGAACGCTCCCTGACCTATGGCGAGCTCGACGAGGCCGCGAACCGGCTGGCGCACCTGTTGGCCGAGCAGGGCGCGCGCCCGGGCGAGTGCGTTGCGCTGCTGTTCTCCCGGTCGGCCGAGGCGATCATCTCGATTCTTGCGGTGCTCAAGACCGGCGCGGCCTACCTGCCGATCGACCCGGCGCTGCCGTCGGCGCGGATGGAATTCATGCTCGGCGATGCCACGCCGATCGCGGTGGTGACCACGGCCAGCCTGCGCACCCGGCTGGACGGGTTCGACCTGCCCGTCATCGACGTCGACGAAGCCGCGGCGGACGGCCAGCCCAGCAGCGCGCTGGCGGGGCCGGCGCCCGAGGACATCGCGTACATGATCTACACCTCGGGCACCACGGGCACGCCCAAGGGTGTCGCGGTCACGCACCGCAACGTCACCGAGTTCCTGCGGACCTTGCACGCCGACCTGCCGACCGGCCCCGGGAAGGTCTGGTCGCAGTGGCACTCGCTGGTCTTCGACGTGTCCGTCTGGGAGATCTGGGGAGCGCTGCTGCACGGCGGACGCCTGGTGGTCGTTCCCGAGTCCGTCGCCGGCTCGCCTGACGAACTGCATGCGCTGCTGGTCGCCGAGGAGGTGAACGTCCTGAGCCAGACCCCGTCCGCGGTGGGCATGCTCTCGCCGGAGGGCCTGGACTCCACGGCCCTGGTGGTCGCGGGCGAGGCCTGCCCGGCCGAAGTAGTCGACCGGTGGGCGCCCGGGCGGGTGATGATCAACGCCTACGGCCCGACCGAGGCCACCGTCTACGCGGCGATGAGCACGCCGCTGGCCGGCGAGTCCGGGGCCCCGCCGATCGGGTCGCCCGTTCCCGGCGCGGCGTTGTTCGTCCTGGACAAGTGGTTGCGGCCCGCGCCGGAAGGCGTGGTCGGCGAGTTGTATGTGGCCGGCCGTGGCGTCGCCACCGGGTACGCGCGCCGCGCCGGGCTGACGGCATCGCGCTTCGTGGCCTGCCCGTTCGGCGGGCCGGGCGCGCGGATGTACCGCACCGGTGACCTGGTCCGCTGGGGCGCCGACGGGCAGCTGCAGTACCTGGGCCGCGCCGACGAGCAGGTGAAGATCCGCGGGTATCGCATCGAGCTCGGCGAGATCCAGTCGGCCCTCGCCTCGCTGGAGGGCGTCGAGCAGGCGGCCGTGATCGCCCGCGAGGACCGCCCCGGGGACAAGCGCCTGGTGGGGTACATCACCGGGACGGCCGACCCCGCCGAGCTGCGCACCCAGCTGGGCAAGCGGCTGCCGGCCTACATGGTCCCGGCCGCGGTCGTCGTGTTGGAAACCCTGCCGCTGACGGTCAATGGCAAGCTGGACAAGCGCGCTCTGCCCGCGCCCGAGTACCACAAGCGCGGCGGCCAATACCGCGCCCCCGGCAACCACACCGAGGAGATCCTGGCCGGAATCTACGCCCAGGTGCTCGGTGTGGAGCGGGTCGGCGTGGACGACTCGTTCTTCGACCTCGGTGGGGACAGCATCCTGTCGATGCAGGTGGTGGCGCGGGCCCGCGCGGCCGGCGTGATGTGCCGCCCGCGCGACGTGTTCGTCGAGCAGACGGTCGCCCGGCTGGCCCGGGTGGCCACCGACGGCGCCGACGAGGACGCGGTCGTCGACGAGGGGATCGGGCCGGTGCTGGCCACCCCGATCATGCATTGGCTGCAAACCGTGCAGGGCCCGATCGACGACTTCAACCAGACCATGGTGTTGGCCGCCCCCGCGGGCGTCACCTCCGAAGACGTGTTGGTCGTGCTGCAGGCCCTGCTGGACCGCCACCCCATGCTGCGGCTGCGCCTGGAGGACGACGGCAACGGCGGCTGGTCGCTGGAGGCGCCCGAGCCGGGCACCGTGCAGGCCGCCGACTGCCTGCGATCGGTCGACCAGCTGTCCGACGCCACCCTGGTGGAAGCCCGGTCTCGGCTGAACCCGGGCGCCGGTGTGATGGTGAGCGCCGTGTGGGCAAGCGAGACAAGCCAATTGGCGTTGATCATCCACCACATCGCCGTCGATGGCGTGTCGTGGCGGACCCTGATCGAGGACCTCAACATCGCGTGGGCGCAGCACCACAGCGGCCAGCCGGTGGCGCTGCCCGCGGGTGGTACCTCGTTCGCCCGCTGGTCTTCGATTCTGGCCGAGCACGCGCAGAGCCCGGCGGTGGTCGCGCAGGCCGACGCCTGGCGTGAGGTGGTCGCGACCCCGGCCGTGCTGCCGGCGGTGCGCCCCGAGCAGGACACCTACCAGACCGCCGAGCAGCTGTCGGTATCGCTGGATGTCGAAACCACCCGGCTGCTGCTGGGTGAGGTGCCCGCGGCGTTCCACGCCGGGGTGCAGGACATCCTGTTGATCGCGTTCGGCATGGCCTGGACCGAGTTCCTGGGCGCCGGAACGCCGATCGGCATCGATGTCGAGGGCCACGGCCGTCAGGAAGAGCTCGGCTCGCACGTCGACCTGTCCCGCACCGTGGGCTGGTTCACCACCAAGTACCCGGTGTCGCTGACGGTCGACGGCCTGGACTGGGCGAACGTCGTCGCCGGCGACGACGCGCTGGGCGCGGCGATCAAGTCCACCAAAGAGCAGCTGCGCGCCCTGCCCGACGGGTTGACCTACGGCCTGCTGCGCTACCTGAACCCCGACATCGACCTCGGTGGATCCGACCCCGTGATCGGCTTCAACTACCTGGGACGGCTGGGCGCGGCCGCCGACCTGCCCGGTGAGCTGTGGCGGTTGAGCCCGGACAGCCTGTCGCTGAGCGGCGCGGCGGCGGCGGTGGCGATGCCGCTGATGCACACCGTCGACCTCAATGCCGGCACCATGGACACCGAGGAAGGCCCCCACCTGCACGCCAACTGGACGTGGGCGGCCTCCGCGATGGACCGTGAGCAGATCAACCGGCTGAGCCAGCTGTGGTTCGAGGCGCTGACCGGCATCTGCGCCCACGTGCAGGGCGGTGGCGGCGGGTTGACCCCGTCGGACATCGTGCCCGCGCGCCTGAACCAGCCGCAGATCGACGAGCTGAGCAAGCAGCACCAGATCGCCGACATCCTGCCGCTGACCCCACTGCAGCAGGGGCTGCTGTTCCACGCCAGCTTCGCGCAGGACCCGGGCGACGACGTCTACGCGGTGCAGCTCGGCATCACCGTCACCGGTGAGCTGGATTCGCACCGGCTGCACGACGCGGTGCACACCGTGGTCAACCGGCACCCCAACCTGGCGGCCCGGTTCTGCCCGCAGTTCGGTGAGCCCGTCCAGGTCATCCCGGCCGACCCGGTGATGGCGTGGCGGTACATCCAGCTGGGCGCCGAGGATCTCGACCCCGAGCAGCGGGTCGAGGAGCTGTGCGCCGCCGAGCGCGCCGCGGTGAGCGACCTGGCCAACCGTCCGGCATTCCGGGCCGCGCTGATCCGCACCGCGGACAAGAGGTACCGGTTCGTGCTCACCAACCACCACATCGTGATGGATGGCTGGTCGCTGCCCATCCTGCTGCGCGAGATCCTCGCCAACTACTACGGCGACCAGTTGCCCGCGCCGGCGACCTACCGCAGCTACCTGACATGGCTGGCCGGACAGGACCGCGCCGCCGCGCAAGCGGCGTGGCGCCAGGTCCTCGACGGCTTCGACACGCCCACCCTGGTGGGCCCGGCGGGCCGGATGAAGCTCGGGCGGCGAGCCGTGGAGTCCTACCGGCTGTCCGCGGAGACCACGCTCGCCCTCGGCGAGCTGGCCCGCTCCTGCCACACCACCGTCAACACCGTGCTGCAGGCCGCCTGGGCGCAGCTGCTGATGCGCCTGACCGGCCAGCATGACGTCGCGTTCGGTACCGCGGTGTCGGGCCGGCCGGCCGACCTGATCGGCGCCGAATCCATGGTGGGTCTGCTGATCAACACCGTGCCGGTGCGGGCCAGCATCACCTCGGAGACCACCGTCGCCGACGTGCTCGAGCAGCTGCAACAGCACCACAACGACACCCTCGAACACGAGCACCTGGCGCTGAGCGACATCCACCACGTGACCGGTCACGACGCGCTGTTCGACACCTTGTTCCTGTACGAGAACTACCCGATCGACACCAGCGTGCCGTTGGGCTTCCACGAGTTGGCCATCACCGACGTCACCAACCGGGAGTACAACCACTACCCGCTGTCGGTGATGGCGCTGCCGGGCCGCGAGCTGGGCCTGCGTGTCGAATTCGACACCGACGTCTTCGACGCGGCCGGCATCGAGAAGTTGACCGAGCGGTTCCAGCGGGTGCTGTCGGAGATGACGGTCGACCCGACCCGACGGCTGATGTTGCTCGACGTCGTCGACGAGCACGAACACGCCTGGCTCGACGAACGCGGCAACCGCGCGGTGTTGACCCAGCCGGCGACCGGCAGGTCCATCCCGGCCATGTTCGCCGCGCAGGTGGCCAGCACCCCGGACGCGGCGGCGCTGACGTTCGACGGCCGCTCGATGACGTATCGGGAGCTCGACGAGGCCGCCAACCGGATGGCGCGCCTGCTGATCGAGGAGGGCGCCGGCCCGGGCGAGCGGGTGGCGCTGCTGTTCTCCCGCTCCGCCGACGCCATCGTCTCCATCCTGGCGGTGCTCAAGACCGGGGCGGCCTACCTGCCGATCGACCCGGCATTGCCCGCCGCGCGGATCGAGTTCCTGCTCGCCGACGCCGAACCGGTCGCCGTGGTCACTACCGCCGGCCTGCGCGGTCGGGTGGACGGCTGCAGCCCGACGGTCATCGATGTCGACGACCCGGGGCTGGCCAGCCAGCCCAGCACGGCGCTGCCGATCCCGTCGTCGGACAACATCGCCTACGTCATCTACACGTCGGGAACCACCGGCGTCCCCAAGGGCGTCGAGGTCACCCACGAGAACGTCGCACAGCTGCTCGAGACGCTGCACGCCGACCTGCCGGAGGCGGGGGTGTGGGCGCAGTGGCACTCACTGGTGTTCGACGTTTCGGTGCACGAGATCTGGGGCGCGCTGCTGCACGGCGGCCGCCTGGTCGTGGTGCCCGAGTCGGTCGCGGCTTCGCCCGACGACCTGCACGCGCTGCTGGTCTCCGAGGGTGTGACCGTGTTGAGCCAGACCCCGTCGGCGGTGGGCATGCTCTCGCCGGAGGGTCTGGAGTCGACGGCGTTGGTGGTGGCCGGTGAGGCCTGCCCGGTCGAGGTTGTCGACCGGTGGGCGCCCGGACGGGTGATGATCAACGCGTACGGCCCGACCGAGGGCACGGTGTACGCGGCGATGAGCGCGCCGCTGAAGAGCGGAACGGGATCGGCGCCGATCGGTTCGCCGGTGCCGCGGGCCGCGCTGTTCGTGCTGGACCGGTGGCTGCGCCCGGCGCCCGAGGGCGTCGTCGGCGAGCTGTACATCGCCGGTCACGGTGTGGCCACGGGTTATTCGCGCCGGCCTGGGCTGACGGCGGGGCGCTTCGTCGCCTGCCCGTTCGGCGGCCCGGGCGCGCGGATGTACCGCACGGGCGACCTGGTCCGGTGGGGCCGCGACGGTCAGCTCGAGTACCTGGGGCGGGCCGACGAGCAGGTCAAGCTGCGCGGCTACCGCATCGAGCTCGGTGAGGTGCAGGCCGCCCTGGCCGGACTGGACGGTGTCGAGCAGGCCGCGGTGATCGCCCGCGAGGACCGTCCCGGTGACAAGAGGCTGGTCGGCTACATCACCGGAACCGCCGACCCGGTCGGGATCCGCATCCAGTTGGCCGACCGGCTGCCGGCCTACATGGTGCCGGCCGCGGTGGTGGTGTTGGACGCCCTGCCGCTGACGGTCAACGGCAAGCTGGACAAGCGCGCCCTGCCCGCACCGGAGTATCAGAAGCGCGGTGGCGAGTACATCGCACCGGCCGACCCGACCGAAGAGATCGTGGCCGACATCTTCGCCCGCGTCCTCGGCATGGAGCGGGTCTCGGTCGAGGACTCCTTCTTCGAGCTGGGCGGGGATTCGCTGTCCGCGATGCGGGTGATCGCCGAGATCAACACCGCCGTCGATGGCGCCCTGTCCGTGCGCACCCTGTTCGACTCGCAGTCGGTCCGCGCCCTGGCGCACCGGATCACCAGCGGCGTCGACACCGAGGGCGCCGCGGGACCCGGCTTCGCGGCGGTGCACGGAGCCGACGCCAAGGAGGTGTTCGCCCGCGACCTCACGCTGGACAAGTTCATCGATGCGACGACGCTGTCGACCGCGCCGACGCTGCCCGGCCCGAGCGCCGAGATCCGGACAGTCCTGCTGACCGGGGCGACCGGCTTCCTGGGCCGCTACCTGGCACTGGAATGGCTCGAGCAGCTGGAACAGGTCGACGGCAAGCTGATCTGCCTGGTGCGGGCCAAGTCCGACGAGGACGCGTGGCGCCGTCTGGAGAAAACCTTCGACAGCGGTGACCCGGAACTGCTGCAGCACTTCCAGGAACTGGCCGAAGAGCACCTGCAGGTCATCGCCGGTGACAAGGGCCAGGCCAACCTCGGCCTGGACGAGGAGGCCTGGCAGCGGCTGGCCGACGCCGTCGACCTGATCGTCGACTCCGCGGCCGTCGTCAACGGTGTGCTGCCCTACAACGAGCTGTTCACTCCCAACGTCGGGGGCACCGCGGAGTTGATCCGGTTGGCGCTCACCACGAAGAAGAAGCCGTACGCGTACGTGTCGACTTCGGACGTGGGCCGCCAGATCGACCCGGCGGAGTTCACCGAGGACGGCGACATCCGGGTCATCAGCGCCCGGCGCGTCATCGACGGCGGCTACGCCAACGGGTACGGCAACAGCAAGTGGGCGGGCGAGGTGCTGCTGCGCGAGGCCAACGACCTGTGCGGGCTGCCGGTCTCGGTGTTCCGCTCCGACATGATCCTGGCCGACACCACCTACGCCGGTCAGCTCAACGTGGCGGACATCTTCACCCGGATGATCCTGAGTGTCGTGGCCACCGGCACCGCGCCGAAGTCCTTCTACCACCTGGATGCCGAGGGTAACCGGCAGAGCGCGCACTTCGACGGCCTGCCCGTCGAGTTCGTCGCCGAGGCCATCGCCAAACTGGGCGCCCAGGTGATGGACGGGTTCGAGACGTACCACGTGATGAACCCGCACGACGACGGCATCGGGCTCGACGAATACGTCGACTGGCTGATCGAAGCCGGCTACCCGATCGAGCGCGTCGGCGACTTCGGCGAGTGGCTGCGGCGCTTCGAGACTGGCCTGCGCGGCCTGCCGGAGCGGCAGCGGCAGAACTCGGTCCTGCAGATGTTGACGTTGCTGCTGCGGGATCCGAAGAACCTGCAGCCCGCCGAGCCGGCCCGGGGTGCCTTCGCCCCGACGGATCGCTTCCGCGCCGCGGTGCAGGAAGCGAAGGTCGGTGCCGACAACGACATCCCGCATGTCAGTGCCTCGGTGATCGTCAAGTACGTCACCGACCTTCAACTGCTCGGTTTGCTGTAATTCCTTCGAGGGGCTCGAAAGCGGCGTGGTCCCTCCGGGCCACGCCGCTTTTGCGTGCTGCGCAATTCGTCTTGATGGCTGGCCATTGCCGGCGGGGAACTGGCGACCTATAACTGGGCGATAACGGTCGATGCCGCAATGCGTAGCGACCAATGCCCCAACCCCCGAAACCATGCCATACCGCATGTTGCCGCCATGATCTTAACCAGTACTAACAGTATGTATCAAGGCCCAGGTGTTGAGTGATGTCTATTGCTTTGGGTAATTCACAGGACATTAAGTTTGGATAACCCTGGACCTACAGGGTAGTCGTCTACTAGCGTCCCAACTGTTGCACTCATGTTGACTACGGGGTCTCCGGAGTGGGTTAAGCGCCGACCGTATTGATGCGGCGCCGGCCGGCCCGGTCGCCTCGGCCAACGACGAGCAGCAGCGAGGTTGTGGTCGGCCTTTGCCGACGCTGGGCCCGGGTGCCGGGTCGAGCGCCGCGAGGCGGACCGCGCCGAGCGCCGGAGCTATCTCGAGCGGAAGCGCACCGGGCCATGGCCTGAGCATCTGCGCGAGCGGCTCCACTCAACCGGGGGGTTGAAAGGAACACCCTGTGGTTGGGGAGATGGATGGAGCTTGAGGACCAGGCACTTCCGCTGACGCGCGGACAGCTGGACATTTGGCTTGCGCAGGAAACGGGTCACTCCGACACCGAGTGGCAGCTTGGGTTGTTCGTGCGGATCAACGGCCCGGTCCAGCGCGACGCCCTGCAGTGGGCGATCCGGCAAGCGGTGCACGAGGCGGAGCCGACCAGGGTCGCCTTCTTCGAGGTCGACGGCGAGGTCGTCCAGCGGCCGATCGATGACCCCGACGTCGAGCTGACGTTCGTCAACCTGAGCGATTCGCCCGATCCCGAGCACGAAGCCCGTCGCAGAGCGCTGGCCATTCAGCGCACACCCATGCCGCTCACCGGCCCGCTGTTCAAGTTCGTTCTCTTCCAGACCCGGCGCGACGAATTCTTTTTCTTCGCGTGCTGCCACCACATCGTCATCGACGGGACTGGCGTCGGGCTGGTCGGCCACCGCATCGCCTCCATCTACTCCGCGATCGTGTCCGCCGGGCCCATCCCGACGGCCGTCTTCGGCTCGCTGCGTCAGCTGATCGACTGCGAATCGGACTACGAGGCCTCCGGCGACTACCGGGACGACGAGGCCTACTGGATCGCCAACCTGCCCCCGGACACCGACGCGCAGCACCGCACGGCCGACGGCGCGGGGGAGCGCGACCCCTGGCCGTCCGCTCCGGTCGCGCTGGACCCCGCGGTGGTGCGCCGGGTGCACCGGTTCTCCGACGTCTGGGGCGTATCGCAGACGTCGGTTATCACCGCCGCGTGCGCGCTGTTGGTTCGTGGGTGGTGCGCTGACGGCCCGGAGGTGGTGCTCGATTTTCCGGTCAACCGACGGGTGCGCCCGGAGCTGAAGACGCTGCCCGGCATGGTGGCCGGCGTTGTGCCGCTGGTTATCACCGCCGCGCCACGAGCGACGGTCGCCGAGTTCTGCAAGCACGTCGAGAGGCGAATCGGCGAGGCGGTGCAGCATCAGCGGTTTCCGGTGCACGCCTTGGAGCGCAAGGTCCGCGGCCTGACGAAGCCGCCCGAACGGGTCAGCGTCAACTTCATCCCGTCGGCGTTCACCCTGCCCTTCGGTGGCGTCATGGCCTCGGCGTCCTACACGAACTCCGGTCAGGCCGACGGCTTCGGCCTCATCTTCTCCAGCGACGGCGACGAGCTCTTCCTCAGCACGGCGGGCAGGTGGCAGCCGTGGTCCGGCCTCGATGCGCCCGACCTTGCTGCGCGTTTGCAGCAGCTCCTGGTGGCGATGACGGCCGACCCGACCCGGCGGCTGAGGTCACTGGATGTGGTCGACGAGGTCGAGCACGCTCGGCTGGAGAAGTGGGGCAACGGTTTCGCGTTGGGGTGTTCGTTGGTGCCGGTGTCGGTGGTGGGGTTGTTTGGTGGGCAGGTGGGGCGGTCGCCGGGTGCGGT
>NZ_BAAGDE010000095.1:0-13558 GCF_054660795.1 Mycobacterium sp. MUNTM1 | reverse complement strand
CCACTCCGCATTGGGCGGACGACCACCAATCAGCCGGCTCGCCGCCTGACAACAACGTGTCAGGTCACGACAGCTAGTCGTTGTCCATCGCCCCGGGTGTCGTCTTGGACACCTGGACCAGGAACTCGTAGTTGTTCTTCGTCTTGCGCAGCTGCGACATCAGCAGGTCGATGGCCTGATGCGAGTCCAGCCCGGACAGCACGCGGCGCAGCTTGTGCACGATGCCGAACTCGTCCGGCGACAGCAGCAGCTCGTCCTTACGGGTACCCGACGGGTTCACGTCGACCGCCGGGAAGACCCGCCGCTCGGAGATCTTGCGGTCCAGCTTGAGCTCGGCGTTACCGGTGCCCTTGAACTCCTCGAAGATGACCGTGTCACCGGTGGACCCCGTCTCGACCATCGCGGTGGCGATGATCGTCAGCGACCCGCCTTCCTCGATGTTGCGGGCGGCACCCAGGAACCGCTTGGGCGGGTACAGCGCGGTGGAGTCGACACCACCGGACAGGATCCGGCCCGAGGCGGGCGACGCGTTGTTGTATGCGCGCCCGAGGCGGGTGATCGAGTCCAGCAGCACGACGACGTCCTTGCCCTGCTCAACCAGCCGCTTGGCCCGCTCGATCGCCAGTTCGGCGACCGAAGTGTGGTCTGACGGCGGGCGGTCGAAGGTCGAGGCGATGACCTCGCCCTTGACCGAGCGGGTCATATCGGTGACCTCCTCGGGCCGCTCGTCGACGAGCACGACCATGAGGTGGCATTCCGGGTTGTTCCTGGTGATCGCGTTGGCGATGTCCTGCAGGATCGTCGTCTTTCCGGCCTTGGGCGGCGACACGATGAGCGCGCGCTGGCCCTTACCGATCGGCATGATCAGGTCGATGACCCGAGTGGTCAGCCGGTCGCTGGTGGTTTCCAGACGAAGGCGCTGGTTGGGGTACAGCGGCGTCAGCTTCGAGAAATCGGGGCGCTTCTTGGCGTCCTCGACCGAGCCGCCGTTGACGCTGTCCAGGCGCACCAATGGGTTGAACTTCTGCCGCTGGTTGGGCTGTTCGCCTTCCTTGGGCACGCGGACCGCGCCGGTGACGGCGTCACCACGACGAAGGCCGTTCTTGCGCACCATGTTCATCGACACGTAAACGTCGTGCGGGCCGGCCAAATAGCCGGAGGTGCGCACGAAGGCGTAATTGTCGAGAACGTCAAGAATGCCGGCTACCGGCTGGACGACGTCGTCCTCGCGCAGCTCGGTGTCGCCACCCTCGCCGGAGCGCTCGCCCCGGCGGCGGCGGTCACGGAAGCGGCGTCCCCGCCGGCCCTGACGGCCTTCGCCGTCGTCGTCCTGCTGGTTCGAGCCGCCGCGGCCCTGCTGGCCGCCGGAGTTCTGATCCTGGTCGCCGCCGCCGTCGTGGCCGCGGTCGTCATTCTGGTTGTCTGGCTTGGCCTTCTCGCGGCGGTCGGACTCAGCGGGAGCGGCGCCCTCACGGCTGCCCGAGCTCTCGCGATCGGCCTCCTCGTTGCCGCGGGCGGCGGATCCCGCTTCGCGGGAGGCGCCGCGTCGTTCGCGGCGAGGGGCCTCGGCCGTACCGTTCTGGTCGCCCTTGGCCGCCGGCGCGTCGGCGGCGGCGTTGTCGTTCTTGTCGTCGTCTTTGGTGTCCGGCTTGCCGTTGTCCTCAGCGGGCTTGGCGCCATTGGCGGGAACGCCGTTGGCCTGCCCCCGGACTTCCTTGATCGCGGCGATCAGTTCGTTCTTCCGCATGCCCGACGTCCCTTTGACGCCAACTTGATTGGCCAGCGCGCGCAGTTCGGGCAGCACCATCGTGGACAGTGAGGCACCCGAGACGTTGGGTTTCGCGTCTGGAGTGTCGGTGGTCACGGCGTTCGAGAGTTGATTGGCGTCAGTGTTTTCGCCAGCCGTGAACAGGTCCGTATCAGTCACGGATTTCCTTTCTTTCCCCCGCTGATCAGGTCATACGGGGGGTTCGTTGCATTCAGGCAAATTGCCGAGTGCGCCCAATCATCGACATTGCAACGGTGATCGCCTGGATTGGCGGAGTAAACGGCGAACCTCGTCCACAAGAAGAATTGGTGTGTCCTAGCGGCAAGGCAGTATGGATGCAGATGCAGATGCTGCGATTGCTGGACGCGTCCGAGGATAGCCCCCATCCTTGCCGGAAGCAAGCAAACCCTCCGGCCACGCCGTGGATCAACCGGCGACGGTGACTCCGGGACTCCAGCGAACTGGTTCGCCAGCGGCCATCTGGGTGATGGCAAATCCGTTGGCCTCGCCGTATTCCGCCACTTCCGCGGGCAGCTCCGCCGCTGTGGTTAACGCGATGAGTGAGGGTCCGGCCCCGGAGAGCGTCGCTGCCACGTTATGACGTCGCAGCAGGCGCAAATATTCCGCCGAGGCCGGCATGGCCGGTGCGCGCTGCGGCTGGTGCAGCACATCCTCGGTGGCCGCCATGAGCAGGTCCGGGCGTTCGGTGAGCGCCACCACCAGCAGCGCGGTGCGGCTGAGGTTGAAGCGCGCGTCCTCGTGGCTGACCTGCGCGGGCAGCAGCACGCGGGTCTCGGCGGTGAGCGAGCGTTCCTCCGGAATCGCGGAGTACAGGTGGATATCGGGGTGCAGCCGCAGCGGCACCGCCGCGTACCGGGGGCGATCGCCGGTGCGGTCGGCCCACGAGACGACCGCTCCGCCCAACACGGCGGCCGCGGCGTTGTCGGGATGGCCCTCGAATTCCGAGGACAGCTGGATTAGTTGGGCTGCGTCCAGCGGCGTCCAATCCGTTTGTGCGACAAGGCCATTCGCGCCGGCCAGGCCGCCGACCACCGCCGCTGCTGAGGAGCCGAGGCCGCGCGAATGCGGGATGGCGTTGCGGCATCGCACCACCAGGCCCGGGGCGCGAACCCCGATCGCCCGCAGTCCGCATTCCAGTGCGCGCACCACCAAGTGTTCGGGACCGACCGGCAGTTGGCCAGCACCTTCGCCCTCGACCAGCACGACCAGGCCGGAATCGGTTGTCTCGACGATGATTTCGTCGTACAGGCCCAGTGCGAGACCGATGCTGTCGAAGCCGGGGCCAAGATTGGCGCTGGACGCCGATACCACGGCGCTGGCCACCAGCCCGGCGGGCAGCATCGGGGTCATCAACAGCCTTTCGTCGCGAGGGCACTCATGGTCAGGCCAGCCCCAGCTTTTCGACCACGAGGACCGGGTCCACCGGCAGCGGGGTCACGGTCGGCATGTCCCGCAGGGCGGTGTCGGGGTCCTTGAGGCCGTTGCCCGTCACCGTGCACACCACCGTCGACCCCCGAGCCACCCAGCCGTCGTCGACGGCCTTGAGCAGTCCCGCGATGCTGGCCGCCGAGGCGGGTTCGACGAAGACGCCCTCGGACTCGGCCACCAGGTGGTAGGCGGCCAGGATTTCTTCGTCGGTCGCGGCCAGGAAGCGGCCGTTCGATTGCTGCTGCGCGTCAACGGCCGCCGTCCACGACGCCGGAGCGCCGATGCGGATCGCGGTCGCGATGGTCTCCGGGTTCTTGACCGGCGCGCCGTGCACCAGCGGGGCCGCACCGGCCGCCTGGGTGCCCAGCATGCGCGGCAACTTCTCGATCAGGCCCTCGTGGTGATACTCGGTGTATCCCTTCCAGTACGCGGTGATGTTTCCCGCGTTGCCAACCGGCAGGGCGTGCACGTCGGGCGCGGTCCCCAGCGCGTCGACGATCTCGAAGGCCGCCGTCTTCTGGCCCTCGATGCGCACCGGGTTGACCGAGTTGACCAGCGCGATGGTGGGAAAGTCGGCGGCCATCTTGCGGGCCAGCTCCAGGCAGTCGTCGAAGTTGCCGTCGATCTGGATGATCTTGGCGCCGTGCATGACCGCTTGCGCCAGCTTGCCCATCGCGATCTTGCCCTGCGGTATCAGCACCGCACAGGTGATGCCGGCGCGCGCCGCGTAGGCCGCCGCCGACGCCGAGGTGTTTCCGGTCGACGCGCATAGCACCGCCTGCTGGCCGCGCGCCAGCGCATCGGTGACGGCCATCGTCATGCCCCGGTCTTTGAAGGAGCCGGTGGGATTGAGGCCCTCGACCTTCAGATGAACGCTGCAGCCGGTCTTTTCCGAGATCCGGCCCGCCGCGATCAGCGGGGTGCCGCCCTCGAGCAGGGTGACCGGGGTCCAGTCGTCGCCCACCGGCAACCGGTCCCGATACGCCTCGATGAGACCGGGCCACGGCTTGTGGACGGCGGTGCGCGGGGCGGTCATAGGGTGGTCCCTTCCAGTCGCAGGACGCTGGTGACGTTCTGCACGACGTCCAAATCGGCCAGCGCGTCCACGGTTTCGGACAGCGCCGCATCGGTGGCGCTGTGGGTGACCACGACGATGCGGGCCCCGACCCGCCGCCCATCGTCGTCCGCGACGCCTTCCTGACGGACCTCGGCGATGCTGACCTCGCGCTTGGCGAATTCGGCCGCTACCGAGGACAGCACGCCGGGCTTGTCGGCGACGTTCATGCTGACGTAGTAGCGGGTCGAGATGAACCCCATTGGGGCGATGGGCAGTTGGGCGTACTTCGATTCCTTCGGCCCGCGGCTGCCCAGCACCCGGTTGCGCGCGGCCATCACCATGTCACCGGCCACCGCGGACGCGGTCGGCGCTCCGCCGGCGCCCTGACCGTAGAACATCAGCCGGCCCGAGGCCTTGGCCTCGACCACCACGGCGTTGAAGGCGCCGTTGACGGTGGCCAGCGGATGTGACAAGGGCACGAGTGCGGGATAGACGCGCGCCGAAACCCGTTCCTGGCCATCGGTTGTGATGCGCTCGCAGATGGACAGCAGCTTGATGGTGCATCCCAGGGCGCGGGCCGATTCGAAGTCGGCCGGGGTGACTTTGGTGATGCCCTCGCGGTAGACGTCGTCGGCGGTCACCCGGGTGTGAAAGGCGATGGACGCCAGGATCGCCGCCTTGGCGGCCGCGTCGTAGCCCTCGACGTCGGCGGTGGGGTCGGCCTCGGCGTAACCCAGTGCGCCGGCTTCGGCCAGCGCGGTGTCGTAGTCGGCGCCGGTGCTGTCCATCGCGGACAAGATGTAGTTGGTGGTGCCGTTGACGATCCCGGCGACCCGCAACACCGTATCGCCGGCCAGCGACTGTGTCAGCGGGCGGATCACCGGAATGGCGCCCGCGACCGCCGCCTCGAAATACAGGTCCACATGGGCACTTTCAGCGGCCTGCGCCAGCTCGCCGGTGGAGGTGGCCAGCAGCGCCTTATTCGCCGTGACGACCGATTTACCGTGCTCGAGGGCGCACAGGATGGCCTTGCGGGACGGCTCCACCGGCCCCATCAGTTCCACGACGATGTCGACGTCGTCGCGGGCGGCGAGCGCTTCGATGTCGTCGGTGAGCAGCTCGGCGGGGACACCGCGGCCCTCGGCGACGCGGCGCACCCCGACGCCGCGCAACACCACGGGTGCGCCGACTCGAGCGGCGAGGTCATCAGCGCTGTCCTCGATGATTCGGACAACTTCGCTGCCGACGTTGCCCAACCCGAGTACCGCTACACCGACCGGCTTTTCGTCACGGGGCACAGTTCACCTCACTTCCAGACTCAATAGATCGTCGACCGTCTCGCGACGCAGGACCAGACGGGCGCGCCCGTCGCGCACCGCGACGACGGCAGGGCGGCAGATCATGTTGTAACGACTCGACAACGAATAGCAGTAGGCACCGGTGGCGGCGACCCCGATCAGGTCGCCCGGCCGCAGGTCTCCCGGCACCCAGGTGTCGCGCACCACGATATCGCCACTCTCGCAATGCTTTCCGACCACACGGGCCAGTTCGGCCGGCGCGTCGCTGAGCCGCGAGACCAGCCGGGCGTCGTATTGCGCGTCATAGAGCGCGGTGCGGATGTTGTCGCTCATGCCGCCGTCGACGCTGACGTAGCGCCGGTGCGCGGTGGCGCTCACGTCGACATCCTTGACGGTGCCCACCTCGTAGAGCGTGATGGTGCCGGGCCCGGCGATCGCCCGTCCCGGCTCGACCACCAGCCGCGGGGTCGGCAACCCGACGGCCGCCGATTCGTTGCGCACGATCTCGCTCAGCTTCGCGGCCAGCTCACCCATCGGCGGCGGATCGTCGGCGGCCAGATAGGAGATGCCCAGTCCGCCACCCAGATCCACGGTGGAGATCTGCGTGGTCTTCTCGACACCGAATTGCTCGACGGCCGCATGCAGCAGACCGATGACCCGGCGCGCGGCGAGTTCGAAGCCGGCGACGTCGAAGATCTGCGAACCGATGTGACTGTGCAGGCCCACCAGCCGCAGGTTCCGGGTCTCGAATACCTTGGCGACGGCGTCCAGGGCCGCGCCGCTGGCCAACGACAACCCGAACTTCTGGTCCTCGTGCGCGGTGGAGATGAACTCGTGGGTGTGCGCCTCGACACCGACGGTGAGGCGGACGAAGACGTCCTGGACGATGCCCGCGTCGGCCGCGATGGCGTCGAGGCGCTCGATCTCGACCATCGAGTCCAACACCACGTGGCCGACACCGGCTTTGACCGCGGCCGTCAGCTCGGCGACGGATTTGTTGTTGCCGTGGAAGGTGATCCGCTCGGGCGGGAAGTTGGCGTGCAGCGCGACGGCCAACTCGCCGCCGGTGCACACGTCGAGGGACAGGCCTTCTTCGTCTATCCACCGCGCGATCTCGCTGCACAGGAAAGCCTTCGCGGCATAGTGCACGTTCTTGCCGCCGCCGAAGGCCGATGCGATCTCGCGGCAGCGGGACCGGAAGTCGTCCTCGTCGATGACGAACAGCGGGGTCCCGTACTCCTGGGCGAGGTCGGTCACCGCAATGCCCGCGATGCTGGCGACCCCGGCCTCGTCGCGAGCGACGTTGCGGGGCCACACATTCGGCGCCAGCAGCAGCAGCTCCTCGGGCGATTGCGGCCACAGCGGGCTTTCGGCGTGGCGGGTCTCTTCGGCGTGCCGAGGACCGGCGGGGTGAACGTTCACATTCGCTCCGGAGCGGTGACGCCCAGGATCGCCAGGCCGTTGGCGATCACCTGGCGGGCCGCCTGGCACAGCGCCAGGCGCGCGGTGTGCAGATCGGTCGGTTGCTCGTCGCCTTGCGGCAAGACCCGGCACGCGTCGTAGAACCGGTGGTAGTCGCCGGCGAGGTCCTCCAAATACCGGCAGACCCGGTGGGGCTCGCGCAGCGTCGACGCCGTCTTGAGCACCCGCGGGAACTCGCCGAGGGTGCGCAGCAGCGTTCCCTCCTTGTCGTGGCTGAGCAACTCGAGGTGGCCGGTGTCGGGGATCAGGCCGAGCTCGGCGGCGATGCGGGCCAGCGCCGAGAGCCGCGCATGCGCGTATTGCACGTAATAGACCGGGTTTTCGTTCGACGCGGACGACCACAGCGCGAGGTCGATGTCGATCGGGGTGTCCACCGAGGAACGGATCAGGCTGTAACGCGCGGCGTCGACGCCGATGGCCTCGACGAGGTCGTCGAGCGTGATCACCGTTCCGGCCCGCTTGCTCATCCGGACCGGCTGGCCGTCGCGGACCAGGTTGACCATCTGGCCGATGAGCACCTCGACGGTGGCCGGGTCGTCGCCGAACGCCGCCGCCACGGCCTTGAGCCGCGCGATGTAGCCGTGGTGGTCGGCCCCCAGCATGTAGATGGCCAGGTCGAAGCCGCGCTGCCGCTTGTCCAGGTAGTAGGCGATGTCCCCGGCGATGTAGGCCGGCTTGCCGTCGCTCTTGATGACGACGCGGTCCTTGTCGTCGCCGAAGGCGCTGGTGCGCAACCACGTTGCGCCGTCCTTCTCGTAGATGTTGCCCGTCTCGCGCAGCCTGCCGATGGCTTGCTCGACCAGGCCCTTGGTGTGCATCGAGTCTTCGTGGGTGTAGACGTCGAAGTCGGTGCCGAACTCGTGCAGCGACTCCTTGATGTGGGTGAACATCAGGTCGACACCGATTGCGCGGAACGTCTCGCGCATCTCGGCGTCGGGCAGGTTCAGCGCGTCGGGCGCCTTCTGCACCACCTGGGCGGCAATGTCGTTGATGTAGGCGCCGGCGTACCCGTCTTCCGGGGTGGGCTCGCCCTTGGCCGCGGCGATCAGCGAGCCGGCGAACCGATCGATCTGGGCGCCGTGGTCGTTGAAATAGTATTCGCGCACCACGTCGGCGCCCTGGGTGGACAGCAGCCGGCCCAGCGCGTCGCCGACGGCGGCCCAGCGGGTGCCGCCGATGTGGATCGGTCCGGTCGGGTTGGCCGACACGAATTCCAGGTTGATGTTGCGGCCGGCCAAGGCGTCGGAGTGGCCGAACCGGTCGCCGGCGTCGATGACGTTGACGACGACGACGGCTTGCGCCGACGCCTCGAGGCGCAGGTTGATGAACCCGGGCCCGGCCACCTCGGCCGCCGCGATGCCGTCGGCCTGGGCGAGCGCCTCGGCGAGCCATCCGGCCAGCTCACGGGGGTTGGCACCGACCTTTTTGCCCAGCTGCAAGGCCAGGTTGCTGGCGTAGTCGCCGTGCTCGGGGTTGCGGGGTCGCTCCACGGTGACCGTCGGCGGCAGCGCGGCAGCATCCAGCCCGCGCTCGGCCAGCACCGCGGCGGCGGTGGTTTTGAGCAGCTCAGCCAGGTCAGCGGGGGTCACGAGCGTCCATCCTATTGGCTGGGGTGCCCGCGCCCCGAATCCATTGCGGTGGCGGGGCGGCCACCGCGATGCGTTAGTCTGTCCGTGCTTGTTCGAAAGCCCCATGGCGCAACAGGTATGTCGGTGCGCCCCCGTAGCTCAGGGGATAGAGCGTCTGCCTCCGGAGCAGAAGGCCGCAGGTTCGAATCCTGCCGGGGGCACCAGGGTTCACACAGGTCCGAGGCGTGTTCATGGTGACTATCGCCACCGCGCTACCAGCCGGATGTTCACAGCAACCGCGCCTCTGCGCAGGCCACCGCCGCAAGCACCGCATCTTCGTGTTTGCGAGGGATGACTAGCGAGTCGCGCTAGTTGTGCGCCGGCGTCCGTTCGGTCAGGTCTACGACCTTCGCGGCGGGAGCGCTCGTCTTGACCGACTCAATGCCTTTGTAGGCACTTTCCTTCATCTCATAGGCCTGACTGGCGGCGACGATTTCGCCGTTGGCGGCCTTGAGGTGGAACCGAAACTTGCCGGCTTTGTCCTTGCTGATCTCGAACTTGGCTGCCATTGCAGTTCTCCTTGTTCGCTTCTACGAACAGCAAACACGCTACGCCGCGTGACGGCGCCCGAGAAGGGACTGTTCACCCTCAGGGTCGTGGCAGCACGAACGCCTCGATGTGTCGGTCTCCGACCCGCACCTCGTACTTTCGCCAGCCGGGATACAGCGCGACGCCTTTGGCCCAGATCTCGTCGCGCTCGTCCGGCGTCGCGAGTCGCGCGGTGGTGTTCCAGGTATCACGGCCGACCGTGACCGTCGCTTCCGGGTTGGCCTTCAGATTGTGGTACCAGGCCGGATGCTTGGCGCCGCCGAAGTTGGACGCGATCAGGCCGACGCCGTCCGGGTGCGGGATTCCGTACACGGCGACGGTGCGGCGTTCGCCGGACTTGGCGCCGGTGGTGGTGAGCATGACCACGGGAATCCCGGTTACGACCCCGGCGAAGCTGCTCCTGCCGCCGGTGGCTTTGGTGATGAGGCGGTCGAGGTGGTGCGCCGTCGGGCGAAGAAGCGCCACACCCACGGTCGTAGATGCGAAGCGGCGCATCGCCCGGTGAAAAGCATTCGCATCGTCGAACGTCCGCCCGGGCATCGTGTCATTGTGACCCGCCCGCCCGAGCGCGACAAGCAATCAAAAACCCACCCCACGGGTCACAAACGACATTAAGCTGCTGGTCGTGGGCGTGAAGGGGTTCGCCAAGGGCAGCGGGCGATGGCTGGCGATCGCGGCGTCGCTCGTCGTCTCCGCGGCCATGATCCACGCCCAGGGCACCAAGACGCGGTGCTGCGTCGAGCCGCCCGCGCCGACTCCCACGACCAGCGCCGCCGCCGCGCGGCCGTCCGCCAGCGCGCCGCGCACCGCCAGTCCGGCCGAGGTGGAATCGCTGACGGCCCTGGCACCGCCCGCCCCGTCCGCCGGGCAGCAATTCCAGCTCGCATTGCCGCACAGCGTGGGATCCGAGGAACGATTGCAGGTCAAGACCATCTGGGCGGCCCGCGTCATCACCGTGCTCTTTCCCCAGATCAAGACCATCTACGGGTACCGCGAGGACCCGTTGCCGTGGCATCCCAACGGGCTGGCGATCGACGTGATGATTCCGAACTACCACTCCCCCGAAGGCATCGAGCTTGGCAACCAGATCGCCGGCTACGCCTTGGCGAACGCGAAGCGTTGGGGCATCAACCACGTCATCTGGCGGCAGAAGATCTACCCGGGCGTCGGTGGCGGCAACTGGATGGCGGACCTGGGCTCGGAGACCGCCGACCATTACGACCATGTGCATATCGCCACCGGCGGAGGCGGCTACCCGACCGGGCATGAAACCTATTACATCGCCTCGATGACCCCCACGCCGCAGGACTGATCCGCTAAGGCATCACCCAGCACCAGGATTGGCCCGTTGCCACGGGCAGTGCCCTTGATTGCTGACACAGGACACAGTTGCTCTGTACCGGTTTGCCAGCTTTTGCCGTTCGTCGCGCAATCCCGCCCCGCACGCCGCATACTGAGCCCGTTGTCACTATCCCTGAGAGAAGGAGCCGAGAGTGAAGACTGTTTGCGGGCTGCGCATGTTGTGTATTCCGGCTGTGGTTGCTGCCGCATTGACCGTAGGTAGCGGGGTCGCTGCCGCCGACGATGACGGATACTTGGGCCAGTTGAAGAAGATCGGCGTGGTGTGGCAGCCGGGTGGCGAAGGCACGCTGATCTCGCTGGGGCACGCCATCTGCTCGGATCGCGCCGCGGGCAAGACTCCGGACGAGCTGGCCACCGATGTTCATTCCGGGTTGAACAGTTCCTTCAACTACGGGGACGCGACGGCCATCGTGAGCGCGGCGGAATCGAACTACTGCCCCTAACCAATCATGAGGCGTCGTCGTGACGGCGTCTCCGTCATGCCGGCCGGGCGGCGAACGCCGCCACCGGCATTTCGACGCTCCCCTGGCAGGGACCGCTGTTGATGTCGGTGTGCCAGGTTCCGCGTAGCGAACCATCGGGCTGTGGCGCGTAGAAGGCCCACGAGCTGGCAGGCGCCCATACCTTCGAAACGCCTTCGCCCATATAGCAATCCCATTGAAAATCGAAGCGCTCAACCCATTTGGCCCCGTCCCAGGTGTAGTGCGAAGGCTGGGGCAGCGTCGGGTTCTTCGGCGTGGGGCCGTTGGTGGCGGTGGCCACGCACCTGCCCGACGAGCACGCGGTGGTGAAGACATAATCCGCGCTGAAGGTCGGTTCGGATTGCGTGGCGGCGACGCTGGTGCCGGTTTTGTTGACCGCATACCTCACCAGTGAGTACTTGCCGTTCCACGACGGTGCCAGCGCATGCGCACCTATGCCGGGCGCGCCGGCCATCGACGCGGCGACGGCAGCGAGCACCGCAAACACGCGAAACGTCGGCCGCATTGCGTCAATGGTGGGCGTTCGATGACGCGGCGTGATCTCGGCACGGACACGATCGCGGTGTCGTCGCGGGTTGTCATCCCACTCGCAGCAGGAACAACCCATAGGCGGCAATCGACTGCGCGTCCGCGATCACTCCCCCACGAATCATCCGCTCGACCTCTGCACGCGCAAACCACGCACTGCGCATGTCCTGTTCCTCGTGCTCGCGGTCGGCTTCTCCCTCGGCGATGCCGGTGGCCAGGAACACCCAGCCCCGCTGACTGGTCATTCCCGGTGCGACGTCGAGCTGGCCGAGTGCCTCGAACGACGTTGCGCTCAATCCGGTTTCCTCCCGCAACTCGCGCTCGGCCAGCTCGGCCGGTTCGGCGTCGACCAGGTCGGGAGCGGTGCCTTGCGGAAACTCCCAGCGGCGCTCGCCGAGGGGATAACGAAACTGTTCGACCAACCGGAAGCGGTTCCCGTCGTAGGGCATCACGAGCGCATAGGCCGGCTTGTCGACGACGCTGTAGATGCCGGTGCTGCCGTCTGGGCGGCGGATGTCGTCCTCGCGCAGCACCATCCACGGGTTCCGGTAGACCTCACGGGTCGCGAGGCGTTCGATGAAAGTCACGACGCCAGTATTGCCCGGAATGCCGCGACCCATAGGAGTAGCGTCCGAAGCTATGCCGTCCCCAGAAGCCATCACCGAGACCGTCAATCGCTACCTCGCGCTCGTCGCAACCGGTACCGCCGACGACATCGTGACCCTCTACGCCACCGACGCCACGATCGAAGACCCGATCGGCTCCGACATCCGCCGCGGCCACGACGCCATCCGCGCGTTCTATGCGGGTTTCCAAGACGCCAAGAAGGACACCGAACTCGCCGAAATACGGATTGGCGGCGGCGAAGCCGCCTTCTTCTGGCATCTCACGCTCGACGCCGGCGACAGCCGCACCCGAATCTCGCCGATCTCGACGATGTCGTTCGACGGGGACGCCAAAATCACCTCGATGCGCGCGTTCTGGTCGCCCGCCGACGTCAAGGTCTTATAGAACCACCAATTCTGTTGGCCGACTACTCAACTCGGGATTCGGCCGAGGATGGCCTGCACGAGGGTGGTGGCGTCGTCACCGAGATCACGTCCGATCACATCGACGTCGACCACAACGTTGGCCTTGGCCGCCAGGGCCCGCAATGCGCTGGTGTGCTGGCCGCCCACATCGGTGGTCCGGCCGTTGTCCTGCACGGTCCCCAGGGTGCTGCGCACAGACGTCACCGGACCGGTTTGCGCCGGCGTGCCGACGCTGTAGATGCCGGACACGCCGCCGTGCGAGTAGGTCAATTGCTTTCCGGCGCAGCCGTTGATCTGGCTGACCGCGCTGGTGACGAAAGCCTTTGCGGCCGCGGCATTGTCGAATGTCGCCACGAATTCCGAAACCCCATGCGGGAAACCGTTGGTGTGCTGGCCCAAATCGACGCCGTAGATCGCGCGGTACCCGCTGTCGCGGTAGGACGCGGTCAGGCCGTTGAACACCGCTTGGGTGCACTCCGGGGGCTCGAAGCTGTCGCCGGGCTGCAGCTCGTGCGTCTGGGTCCACGTCTTGTTGACGTACATGCCAGGCGCCTTGATGAGGCCGGCGACGTCTTCCCCGGTGAGTACCAGCGACTGTAGGGCTTCGGCCGTCACCGCGGGTTCCGGCGGTGCGGGCGTCGTGGCGCTCGGCTTCGCCGCACCCGTGCCGGTGGTCCGGGTCGTGGACTGACCGGCGTGGTTGTTGCCGAGCGTCGCCCAGAGCACCAGCGCCACCACGGCGATGACGGTGAACGCGTATGACAGCGTCAGCCCAACCAGCGCACGATTGCGGCCGAGGTCGCCGCGGCGGCGGATGTCCCTGAGGGCGAAGTGTCCCAACACCGCTCCGACCGGGGCCAGCAGAAAGGCGAACACGACCGACAGCGTCGCCAGCGTGTTGACTTCGTGGGCGGGCGGGGGCGG
>NZ_BAAGDE010000094.1:0-13836 GCF_054660795.1 Mycobacterium sp. MUNTM1 | reverse complement strand
GTCGATCACCAGCATGATGACGGCGCGGTTGCGCGGGATGCGCATGTCGTGGGTGGGGGTGGCCAGCGCGATGGTCAACAGCGCCAGGCACAGCAGCGACACGGCGATCGGGAGGTGCCGCCACGGCGACTGCCCGACCGGGGTGTCGGTATAGCGGTGCAGCCGCTGGCGGCGCCGCGCCTGGACCAGGACGTAGACGGCGAGCAGGGCCAGGGGCACCAGGCCGAACAGCAACAGGCCCGGACGCTGGAACCCGTAGAGAGGTAGCGGGCCTATACCGGGAAGCGACACGTCACCCAACCTAGCCCGTCACAGGACGGCGCTACTCGCGGCGCAGCCGTCCGTCGACGAACTGCTCCAGTTTCTCCCACTCGCGCACCGCCGCGGCGTACGGCGGCGACGGCTTGGTGACCGAGTCGGGCTCGAGCACGGCGGCCACCAGCTTGCCGAGTGGCTTGCTGGTCTCGAGGGCCTTGTCGACGGTGCTCTCCTCGGAGTAGTCGCCGATGTCGCGGAGCACCTCGACGGCCAGTTCCAGCTGTTCGCGATCCACGGCGTCCGGCCCGTCGGCCAGGTCGTCGGCCAGCCCGCTGAGCACGTAGATGTTGTCGTCGGTGATCTCGACCGCCAGCGAGCCGTCGGTCGCGGCGGTGCGGATGTCGTCGTAGGTGCTCAGGTCGGCCAGGTCGTGGTCGTGCTCGTCGGCCAGGTAGCGGGCCAGCGCGCGCTCGGACGTGAAGACGCTGATGCGTCCGTTGCGGCCCAGGAAGATCGGCTGGTCGTCCAGGTAGCAGCGCAGCGTGTAGAAGGTGCCAGAACTCGTCATGATCCGAATCGGATCGATGCCCACCTGCAGCCAGAAGTCCTTGTCGCTGCCCAGCACGACGGTGTCGCCGGTCGCGCGGTAAGGCTCGTCGTCGGTGTCCTCGTCCTGCGCCTCGGCGTCGTCCTCCGCGGCTTCCTCGGTGGCCGCCTCGGCACCGGCGGCCTGCTCCGGCTCGTCCTCCTCGCGATCCTCGGCCAGTTCGTCGGCGGCCTTGTCGGACAGCTTGGCGTCCACCTCGGGGGTGCTGACGATGCCGTCGATCGCGGCGAGCACGTCGTCCCAGCTGCGCCCGATCACCTCGGCGATCGCATTCCATCGCTTGGCGCCGGCCTTGCCGGTGAAGTGCTCGATTCCACCGGACACCGTGCCCAGGCTGGGGTTGCCGTTGAAGAATTTCGACACCGCCGCCAGCTCGCACACCGATCCGATGGACGACACGATCGACAGCGTGCCGGTCAGCGCCGACACCGACTCCTCGGTGGGCTTCTCCGCCACCAGCTCCTCGACGGCCACCAGGTCGAACTGCTTGTCGGCGGCCGGCTCGAAGGCGTGTGCGTGCGCCGAGCGCAGCTCCTTCCATGCCGGGTGGTCGGTGAGGTCGTTGTCCTCGTCCGAGCGCACGAACGCGACCAGGTCGGCGACGCCGGCGAACCCGAACAGGTCCTCGTCCTTGCCCAGGAAGGCCTCCCACTCGTCGCCGGAGTCGCGCCAGCGGGGTGCCCACACGGTGTAGCGGTCACCTTCGGACAGGCTCAGGCGGATGGGCACGAGGTCAGCAACCATGCGGCACAGAATAGCGACGAGCGGCGATCGCAAGTGCGGTGGTGGGGCCACCGTCGGGACTAGCCCCAGATATCGGTGATGGGCGCCGCGTTGGCGGCGTAGCCCGTCTTGGGCAATCCGTACATCTGCTCCACGGTGGACAGCACGCTGTAGTGGTTGATCTGTTCGCTGTAGTTGCCGGGACGGATGTGGGCGCCGTAGAACACCGTGGGGATCTGGTTGCGGCTGCCTCCCGAACCAGAACCGTCGTCCTCGTCGAACGTCACGATCAGCAGGCTGTTGTTGGCCACCGCCCAGTTCGCGTACCCGGACAGCTCGCGGTTCAGCCAGGCGTCGGCCTGCGCGATCGAGCCGTCGTGCATGTTGTCGTCGTTGTCGGGGATGACAAACGAGACGGTCGGCAGGCTGGAGTAGTTGCCCCTGGGGAACGCGGAGAACGGCAGCGAGTTCGCCGCCGGCACGTTGGTGAAGTTGGCCCACGGCACATGCTTGCGCGCGTACTTGCCCGCGCTGCAGACCGGTGATCCGGCCGCGGGCAGGCCCTCGGCGAAACCGACGAACGTGTAGCCGGCGGCGAGCAATTCGGAGCCGAGGTTCGGCGCGGCCCCGCCGTTGACCGGGCACACGTCCTTGGTCACGCCGAAGGTGTTGCCGGCGAACAGCGCCAGGTAATTCGGTTCGCTGGGATGGGTTTCGGCGAACGACTGGGTCATGTTGGCGCCGTTCGCGGCCAGCGTGGTGATGAAGGGCGACGACTTGTTGCCGATGATGCCGTTCTCCGAACGGTTCTCCTCGACCACGATCACGATGTGTGCCGGTTGCGGAATCGCCGCTGCCGCAAGGCCTATGCGCGGGGTCAACGGGCTGGCCGCCAGTGCCGCCAGCGCCAGCACGCCCAGGACGCGCAGGCTGCGGTATGCCCCGCCGATCAGCGTTCTCGGACTTCGATTTTCGCGCAACACGCCCGGAGTATAGGAACGGGCGTGGACGTCTTCGGGGCCGTACGCGAGCGTGTCAGAAGGGCTTTGCCCGATCGTTATATACCCTCGACCCCATGGAAATGTGCGTCGTCGACCACCCGTTGGCCGCCGCCCGGCTGACGGTGCTGCGTGACGAACGCACGGATACCGCCGGATTTCGCGCGGCGCTGCACGAGCTGACGCTGATGCTGGTCTACGAAGCCAGCCGGGACGCCCCGCGAAAGTCGGTGAAGATCCACACCCCGGTGGCCCCGGCGGTCGGGACGCGTTTGGCCAAGCCGCCGCTGCTGGTGCCGGTGCTGCGGGCCGGGTTGGGCATGGTCGACGCGGCGCACGCGGCCATCCCGGACGCCGAGGTGGGCTTCGTCGGTGTCGCGCGCAACGAGGAAACCCACCTGCCGGTGCCGTATTTGGAGGCCCTTCCCGACAAGCTTGCGGGCAGGCCGGTGATCGTCCTCGATCCCATGCTGGCCACCGGCGGGTCGATGGCGCACGCCATCGGCCTGCTACAGCGCCGCGGCGCAACGGATATCACCGTGCTCTGTGTGGTGGCTGCCCCGGAAGGCATTGCGGCCGTGAGGAAAGCGGCGCCGCACGCGCGGGTGTTCACCGCCGCGGTCGACAAGGGCCTGAACAAGGCGGCCTATATCGTGCCGGGCCTCGGCGACGCCGGCGACCGCCAATTCGGGCCCAACCTGTTCACCAGCTCTGCACCGCCGCGACCAGCTCCTCGCGCAGGGCGCCCGCGCGCCGCCGCGAAGAGTCCAGGTCGTCGTGAACCGCGCAGCGAATCTCCAAGTAGCACTTCAACTTCGGCTCGGTCCCGGAGGGCCGCACCACCAGCCTGATCGACGTGTCGTCGTCGCCGCCGGTGAAGATCAGCGCGTCGGTGATGTCGGTGAGGCTCGCGGTGTAACCGGCCAGCTCTCTCGGCGGCGCCGCCCGCCACCGCCGCATGAGTTCGACCGCCTCGCCCGCGTCGGCGACCCGGCGCGACACCGCGGCGACGTCGTGCACCCCGTACTGCCGGGCCAGCTCGTCGAGGGCGTCACACACGGTGCGGTCACGCGCCTGTAACGCGGCCACCAGGTCGCACGCCAGCACCGCCGCGCTGATGCCGTCCTTGTCGCGCACGGCCGCGGGGTCGACGCAGTGCCCGATCGCCTCCTCGTAGGCGTAGATCAGCGTGCCGCCGGGCACTTTCGCGTCGGCGCGGGCCAGCCACTTGAAGCCGGTGAGGGTTTCGACGTGGACGGCGCCGTGGTGCGCGGCGATGGCCGAGAGCATCCGCGAGGACACCACCGTGCTGGCCACCACCGGTGTGTCGGGGTGGGTGGTGGACAGCAGGTAATCGCCTAGCAGCCAACCTGTTTCGTCGCCGGACAGCATCCGCCAACGCGGCCCGTCCTTGATCCCCACAGCGCACCGGTCGGCGTCGGGGTCCAGCGCGATCGCCACGTCGGCGCCGACGTCGGCGGCCAGGGCCAGCAGCGCGTCGGTGGCGCCGGGCTCCTCGGGGTTGGGGAACGTGACCGTGGGAAAATCCGGGTCGGGTGCGAATTGTGTTCCGACGGAATGTACTTCGGTAATCCCGGCGCGGTGCAACGTCTCGATGGCGACCGCCCCGCCCACCCCGTGCAGCGGGGTCAGCGCCACCCGAACGGGGTCGGCGCCGCGCCGCAACCCGGCCGCCCGCTCGATGTAGCGCTCGACCAGGTCGGTGCGCGCGGGTTCGACCGGGGTCCTGCCGATCTGGTCGGCCGGCGGGGCGGCTGCCATCGCGGCTTCGATCTCGCGGTCGGTGGGGGACACGATCTGGATGCCGCCGTCCAGGTACACCTTGTAGCCGTTGTCGGCGGGCGGGTTGTGCGATGCGGTGATCTGGATGCCGGCCGGCGCGCCGGTGTGCCGTACCGCGAACGCCACCACCGGGGTGGGCACCGGGCCGGGCAGTAGCAGCACGGAAAAGCCTTGGGCAGCAAGCACTTCGGCGGCCACGGTGGCGAATACCGCCGAGCCGTGCCGGGCGTCGCGTCCCACGATCACCGACGAGCCGCGCAGGCCGCGCCCGATCAGCACCTGCGCCACCGCCCAGCTGGCCCGCGAGACCACCGCGACGTTCATGGCGTCCGGCCCGCCGCGCACCGGGCCGCGCAGGCCCGCCGTGCCGAATCTCAGGGGGCAGGCGAACCGCGCGGCGAGTTCGCCCGGGTCGCACGCCGCGAGCTCGGCGGCCGTCGCCGGGTCGGGATCGTGGGCGATCCACTCCTCGGGCGTCATGGCCCTAGAACCGGGGGAGTTGCTCGAGGATCATGGCCAGCAGCGCCCCCATCCGGGTGGCCGCCGCGGCGCCGGCGGCCAGCACCTCGGTGTGGCTCAGCGGTTCGCCGCTGATCCCGGCGGCCAGGTTGGTGACCAGCGACACCCCCAGCACCTCGGCGCCGGCGGCGCGGGCCGCGATGGTCTCGTGCACCGTCGACATGCCGACCAGGTCGGCGCCGAGCGTGCGCAGCATCCGGATCTCGGCGGGCGTCTCGTAGTGCGGGCCCGGCAGCCCGGCGTAGATGCCCTCGGTCAGCGTCGGGTCGGCCTCGCGGGCCAGCGCGCGCAGCCGCGGGGAGTAGGCGTCGGTCAGGTCCACGAATTGCGGGCCGACCAGGGGGGAACGGCCGGTCAGGTTCAGGTGGTCGCTGATCAGCACCGGTTCCCCGACGGCCATGTCCGGGCGCAGGCCGCCCGCCGCGTTGGTCAGCACGACCGCGCGCACGCCGGCCGCGCAGGCCGCCCGCACCGAATGCACGACGTGGCACAGGTCGTGGCCCTCATAGGCGTGGATGCGCCCGACCAGTACCAGCACCCGGTGCGCGCCGATGCGCATCGACAACAGCTCGCCGGTGTGCCCGACCGCGGTGGGTGGCCTGAACCCGGGCAGCTCGGCCTGCGGCAGCACCGCGGTGGGAGTGCCGAGCGCGGCGACGGCCGGCGGCCAGCCCGATCCGAGCACGATGGCGACGTCGTGCTCGGCGATTCCGGTGCGTTCGGCGATGACCTCGGCCGCCCGGCGCGCGAGGTCGCCTGGGTCGGATGGGGTTTGGGTCACAGCGGGAGCCTATCGGTGGGGAGGTGTCGCCGGTATATGTCAGGATCTGCCGTATGAATCTTCGTAGGTGGCCGGTGGTTGGCCCGGCCATGGGAGTCGCCGTCGCCGTTGTGCTGTCGGTGGTTTCGATCACATTCGTTCCGGCGCCGTCGGCCAAGGCGGACTGTCCCGACGTGCAACTCATCTTCATCCGGGGCACCGCCGAGCCGCCCGGCCTCGGGGTCGTGGGCGACGCGCTGTTCGCCGCGCTGCAGCCGGCGCTGGGCTCGCGCAACGTCGACTCCTACGCGGTGAACTACCCGGCCAGCTACAACTTCCTGACCACCGCCGACGGCGCCAACGACGCGCGCGACCACATCGCGCAGATGGTCGACCAGTGCCCGTCGACGCGGCTCGTGCTGGGCGGCTTCTCGCAGGGCGCCGCCGCCGTCTCGATGCTTGCGGGGGTGCCGCCGGTGGGCCAGCGCATCGGCAACTTCGGCTCGGCACCGGCGCTGGACCCCGGCCTGGCCGACAAGATCAAGGCGGTCGCGGTGTTCGGGAACCCCGGCAACCGCTTCAACACCCCGCTGTCGTCGACGGGTGCGTTCGCCGGCCGCGCCATCGACCTGTGCAGCGAGGGCGATCCCGTCTGCGTCGTCGGCGGCCGCGACCGCGATGCGCACCACGACTACTCCGCACCGCCGTACCCCGGCCAGGCGGCGGGATTCATCGCAGGGCTGGTGTAGCCCGGCGGGGTTGGGCGCTGAAAACATACTGCGACATACTGCGAGAGTGCCCATAACCCCGTTAGACAGCGTTGAAGATGTCGTGCGGCGGCGTGGTGCCGACCTTGTCGAGTTGTCTCATGACATCCACGGCGAGCCTGAGCTGGCCTTCGCCGAGCATCGCAGCTGCGCCAAGGCGCAGGCGCTGGTCGCCGAGCGCGGCTTCGAGATCACCGCGGCCGCCGGCGGGCTCGACACCGCCTTTCGCGCCGACTTCGGCAGTGGGCCGCTGACCATCGGCATCTGCGCCGAATACGACGCGCTGCCCGAGATCGGCCACGCCTGCGGCCACAACATCATCGCGGCGTCGGCGGTGGGCACCGCGCTGGCGCTGGCCGACGTCGCCGACGAACTCGGGCTGCGGGTGTCGCTGCTGGGCACGCCGGCCGAGGAGGCCGGCGGTGGCAAGGCGCTGCTGCTGAAGGCCGGGGTGTTCGACGACATCGCCGCGGCGGTCATGCTGCACCCCGGGCCGGCCGACATCGCCGCGGCCCGCTCGCTGGCCCTGTCCGAGGCGACGGTGAATTACCGCGGCAAGGAATCCCACGCGGCCGTCGCGCCGCACCAGGGCATCAACGCCGTCGACGCGGTCACCGTCGCTCAGGTGGCCATCGGTCTGCTGCGCCAGCAACTGGCGCCGGGGCAGCTGGTGCACGGGATCGTCACCAACGGCGGGCAGGCGGTCAACGTCATCCCGGGCCACGCGACGCTTCAGTACGCGATGCGCGCGGTCGAATCGGATTCGCTGCGCGAGCTCGAGGGTCGGATGTACGCCTGCTTCGCGGCGGGCGCGCTGGCCACCGGCTGCGAATACGACATCGACAACCCTGCACCCCCGTACGACGAACTGCGGCCCGACCAATGGCTGGCCGACACCTTCCGCGACGAGATGTGCCGGCTCGGCCGCGAGCCGGTGGCCCGCGAATACGAGTCGGCCCTGCCGATGGGCAGCACCGACATGGGCAACGTGACGCACGTGCTGCCGGGCATCCACCCGGTGGTCGGGGTCGACGCCGGCGGCGCCATGGTGCACCAGCGCGCCTTCGCCGAGGCCGCCGCCGGGCCCAGCGCCGACCGCGCGGTGGTTGAGGGCGCAATCATGTTGGCGCGCACGGTGGTTCAGCTGGCCCAGACGCCCGCACAGCGCGACCGGGTGCTGGACGCGCGGGAGCGCAGGCGCGGCGGGGCGCGATCATGAGCCTGGTCGGCGCCGCCGATGCCTGGCTGGCCACCCACCACGACGACCTGGTCGAGTGGCGCCGGCACATTCACCGCTATCCCGAGCTGGGCCGCCAGGAGTACGCCACCACCCAGTTCGTCGCCGAGCGGCTGGCCGGATCCGGGCTCAACCCGAAGGTGCTGCCGGGCGGCACCGGACTGGTCTGCGACATCGGCCCCGAGCACGAGCCCAGGATCGCGCTGCGCGCGGACATGGACGCCCTGCCGATGGCCGAGCTCACCGGCGCCCCGTACGCCTCCACCATGCCGAATGTGGCGCACGCCTGCGGCCACGACGCGCACACCGCGATCCTGTTGGGCACCGCGCTGGTGCTGGCGTCGGTGCCCGAGCTGCCGGTCGGCGTGCGGCTGATCTTTCAGGCCGCCGAGGAGCTGATGCCCGGCGGGGCGATCGACGCCATCGCGGCCGGCGCCATCATCGGCGTATCGCGGATCTTCGCCCTGCACTGCGATCCCCGGCTGGAGGTCGGCAAGATCGCGGTCCGGCACGGCCCCATCACCTCGGCGGCCGACCAGATCGAGATCACGCTGTATTCGCCCGGCGGGCACACGTCGCGGCCGCACCTGACCGCCGACCTGGTGTACGGGCTGGGCACGCTGATCACCGGGCTGCCCGGGGTGTTGTCGCGCCGCATCGACCCGCGCAACGGCACCGTGCTGGTCTGGGGCGCCGTCAACGCCGGCGTGGCCGCCAACGCCATCCCGCAGACCGGGGTGCTGGCCGGCACCGTGCGCACCGCGAGCCGGCAGACCTGGGTGGGCCTGGAGGAGATCATCCGCGAGACGGTGTCCGGGCTGCTGGCGCCGCTGGCCATCGAGCACACGCTGCAGTACCGGCGCGGCGTGCCGCCGGTGGTCAACGAGGATATCTCGACGCGCATCCTCACCCACGCGATCGAATCGATCGGCCCGGACGCGCTGGCCGACACCCGCCAGTCCGGCGGCGGCGAGGACTTCTCCTGGTACCTGGAGGAGGTTCCGGGTGCGATGGCCCGGTTGGGGGTGTGGCCGGGGGTGGGTCCGCAGCTGGACCTGCACCAGCCGACGTTCAACCTCGACGAACGGGCCCTGCCGATCGGGGTGCGCGTGATGACGAACATCGTCGAGCAGGCGGCCGCCTTCGAGCGCTCCTAGCCGTTCTTGCGAAAAAGAAGTCAGGCGCCGGTTCCCGGGCCGATGTTGCTTGCCGGGCGGGTCCGCAGCCAATGCACGTATTCGCTTGGCGCCCCGGCGATTTCGGCGGCATCGGCCATCACACCCAGGTACCGCGCCGACGGCATCCCGCCCTCCCAGGCGTCCAGGACGTACAGCCACGCAAGGACCGGGTCGGTGTCGGTGTCCGAGGAGATGCGCTCCACCCGGCACCGGATCTTCTTGTGGACGCCGAACTCCGAGCCCTCCCAGCGGTCCAGGTTGTTCTCGTCCGCAGGCGTCATGTCGTAGAGGACGACGAACACCTTCGAATCCGGGTCCTCGACGACGGTGGCCAGCGCGCCCTCCCAGCCGATGTCCTCGCCGCCGAAGGTCAGTCGCCAGCCGTGCAGCCAGCCGGTTCCGGCCATCGGCGAATGCGGCGCGCGTTTCTGCATCTGCTCGGGATCCATGTTCGACCCGTACGCGGCGTAGAGCGGCACGGGGAAATCTTAGACGTCCGATGCTGGTCGGTCTTCCCCCGAGCGTTCGCAGGGTCCCCGCCGCTTCGTTAGGTTGGGGGCTGTGGTGACCCGCATCGTGATCCTCGGCGGAGGCCCGGCCGGTTACGAAGCCGCGCTGGTGGCCGCGACCTCGCACCCCGACACGACCCGCGTGACGGTGATCGATTCCGAGGGGATCGGCGGCGCGGCGGTCCTGGACGACTGCGTGCCGTCCAAGACGTTCATCGCCTCGACCTGGCTGCGCACCGAATTGCGCCGGGCGCCGCGGCTGGGGTTCGAGATCGACATCGATGACGCCAAGATCTCGCTGCCGCAGATCCATGCCCGGGTCAAGCAGCTCGCCACCGAGCAGTCCGCCGACATCACCGATCAGCTGCTCGGCGTGGGCGTGCGGGTGGTGGCCGGCCACGGCGAGCTGATCGACCCCGCGCCGGGCCTGGCCTGTCACCGCATCAAAGCGACTGCGCCTGACGGCGCCACCACCGAGTACGAGGCCGACGTCGTGCTGATCGCCACCGGCGCCAGTCCGCGGGTGCTGCCGTCGGCGCCGCCGGACGGCGAACGGATCCTGACCTGGCGCCAGCTCTACAACCTGGACGCGCTGCCCGAGCACCTGATCGTGGTCGGGTCGGGGGTCACCGGCGCCGAATTCGTGCACGCCTACACCGAATTGGGCGTGCCGGTGACCGTGGTCGCCAGCCGGGACCGGGTGCTGCCCTACGAGGACGCCGACGCCGCCCTGGTGCTGGAGGAGGCGTTCTCCGAGCGCGGCGTCGAGCTGGTCAAGAACGCCCGCGCGCGGTCGGTGACCCGCACCGAGAACGGCGTGCTCGTCACCCTGGCCGACGGCCGCACGGTCGAGGGCAGCCACGCGCTGATGACCATCGGGTCGGTCCCCAACACCGACGGCCTGGGCCTGGACCGGGTCGGCATCGAGCTGGGCCGCGGCGGCTACCTGACCGTGGACCGGGTGTCGCGGACCTCGGTGGCCGGCATCTACGCCGCCGGCGACTGCACCGGGCTGCTGCCGCTGGCCTCGGTCGCGGCCATGCAGGGGCGCATCGCGATGTATCACGCGCTGGGCGAGGGCGTCAGCCCGATCCGGCTGCGCACGGTGGCGGCGACCGTGTTCACCCGGCCCGAGATCGCCGCCGTCGGGGTCCCGCAGACGATGATCGACGACGGTTCGGTGCCGGCCCGCACGGTCATGCTGCCGCTGCGGACGAACGCCCGAGCCAAGATGTCGGGCCTGCGCCAGGGCTTCGTGAAGTTGTTCTGTCGCCAGGCCACCGGCGTGGTGATCGGCGGCGTGGTGGTGGCCCCGATCGCCTCCGAGCTGATCCTGCCGATCGCCGTGGCGGTGACCAACCGGATCACGGTCAACGAGCTGGCGCAGACGCTGGCGGTGTACCCGTCGCTGTCCGGCTCGATCACCGAGGCCGCCCGGCGGCTGATGGCGCACGACGACCTGGACTAGCGGTTAGCCTTGGTGGAGCACGTCCTACTGACGAGTAACCGAGGAGGAGTTTCCCCAGTGCGGAGTCCAGTGAGGAGTCCTGGTGGTGACTGATCCCGTCCATGCGCCCACCCAGCCCAGCTCACCGGTCTCCGTGCTGGGACCGCGGCAGCGCGAGGCCGCCTGGGAACGACTGGGCGCCGAACAGTTCGACGTGGTGGTGATCGGCGGCGGCGTGGTGGGCTCGGGCTGCGCGCTGGATGCCGCGACCCGCGGGCTCAAGGTGGCGCTGGTGGAGGCGCGCGATTTCGCCTCGGGCACCTCGAGCCGCTCGTCGAAGATGTTCCACGGCGGCCTGCGCTATCTCGAACAGCTGGAGTTCGGCCTGGTGCGCGAGGCGCTTTACGAGCGCGAGTTGTCGCTGACCACGCTGGCGCCGCATCTGGTCAAGCCGATGCCGTTCCTGTTCCCGTTGACCAACCGCATGTGGGAGCGCCCCTACATCGCCGCCGGCATCTTTCTCTACGACCGGCTGGGTGGTGCGAAATCGGTTCCGGCGCAAAAGCATTTGACGCGCGCCGGCGCGTTGCGGCTCAGCCCGGGCCTCAAGCGCAGCTCGTTGATCGGTGGAATCCGGTACTACGACACGGTTGTCGACGACGCCCGGCACACCATGACCGTCGCGCGCACCGCGGCGCATTACGGCGTGGTGGTGCGCACCTCCACCCAGGTGGTCGCCATGCTGCGCGAAGGCGATCGGGTGACCGGTGTGCGCGTCCGCGACTCCGAGGACGGCGCGATCACCGAAGTCCGCGGCCACGTGGTGGTCAACGCGACCGGGGTGTGGACCGACGAGATCCAGGCATTGTCCAAGCAGCGCGGGCGATTTCAGGTCCGCGCGTCCAAGGGCGTGCACGTGGTGGTGCCCCGCGACCGCATCGTCAGCGACGTCGCGATCATCCTGCGCACCGAGAAGTCGGTGATGTTCGTCATCCCGTGGGGCAGCCACTGGATCATCGGAACCACCGACACCGACTGGAATCTCGACCTGGCCCACCCCGCGGCCACCAAGGCCGACATCGACTACATCCTGCAGACCGTCAACACGGTGCTGGCCATCCCGCTGACCCACGCCGACATCGACGGCGTGTACGCGGGGCTGCGGCCGCTGCTGGCCGGCGAGAGCGAGGAGACTTCCAAGCTGTCCCGCGAGCACGCGGTGGCGGTGCCCGCACCGGGCCTGGTGGCCATCGCCGGCGGCAAGTACACCACCTATCGAGTGATGGCCGCCGACGCGATTGATGCTGCGGCGCAATTCATTCCGGCCCGGGTGGCGCCGTCGATCACCGAGAAGGTCAGCCTGCTGGGGGCCGACGGCTACTTCGCCCTGATCAACCAGGCCGAGCACGTCGCCGAGCTGCAGGGTCTGCACCCCTACCGGGTGCGTCATCTGCTGGACCGCTACGGCTCGCTGATCGGTGACGTGCTGGCACTGGCGGAGCGGAGCCCCGACCTGCTCAACCCGATCAAGGAAGCGCCGGGGTACCTGCGGGTGGAGGCGCTGTACGCCGTAACCGCCGAGGGCGCTTTGCATTTGGAGGACATTCTGGCCCGCCGGATGCGCATCTCGATCGAATACCCGCACCGCGGCGTCGACTGCGCCCGCGAGGTCGCCGACGTGGTCGCGCCGGTGCTGGGCTGGTCCGCCGAGGACATCGAGCGTGAGGTCGCCAACTACGGCGCCCGGGTGGAGGCCGAGATCCTGTCCCAGGCCCAGCCCGACGACGTGTCCGCCGACGAGTTGCGCGCCAGCGCGCCCGAGGCGCGCGCCGAGATCCTCGAGCCGGTTCCGCTCAATTGAGTCTTTGATGAGGTCCGCATGAGGCCCGCCCCACTTCCCGTGCGCGACGGACTCGGCCCGGCGCGGGTGCGGCTGCGCGGCGGGCCGGTGCTGGCGGAACTCACCGCGCGGTTTGGCGCGCGGGCCCGCGCCAAGGTGCTGGCCGGCGAGGTCGTGGGCGCCGACGGTGCGGTAATCGACTCCGCCACAGTGCTTCCCGCCGGCGCGAGTGTGTACCTGTACCGCGAGCTGCCGGACGAGGTGCCCGTCCCGTTCGACATCGTGGTGCTGCATCGTGACGACGACATCGTGGTCGTCGACAAACCGCACTTCCTGGCGACCATGCCGCGCGGACGCCACGTCGCGCAGACCGCGCTGGTGCGATTGCGGCGCGAACTGGGGTTGCCCGAGCTGAGCCCGGCGCACCGGCTCGACCGGCTGACCGCCGGGGTGCTGTTGTTCACCGCACGGCGCGAGGTGCGCGGCGCCTACCAGACGCTGTTCTCTCGGGGATTGGTCACCAAGACGTATCTGGCCCGGGCCGGTGTGGACCCGGATCTGGAGCTTCCCCGCGTGGTGAAGAACCGAATCATCAAGCGCCGCGGTCACTTACAGGCCGTCTGCAAACCCGGTGCGCCCAACGCCGAGACCCGCGTGGAGCTGGTCGCCCCGGACGGGCTGTACCGGCTCACGCCACGCACCGGGCGCACCCACCAGCTGCGCCTGCATATGGCCTCGCTGGGGATACCGATCGAGGGTGATCCGTTGTATCCCAACGTCATCGACGTCGCGGCCGACGACTTCAGCGCCCCGCTACGGCTGCTGGCGCAGCGCATCGAATTCACCGATCCGCTGACCGGCGATCGGCGTGAGTTCGTCAGCCGCCGGGCCGGCCCGTGAGCCTATTCCGCTAGTTGGATTGGCCCTCGCGCGGAGAGACGATCGGGGGCAACCGCTCCAGTTCGCGCAGGTAATCGATGATCGCGGCCACGCTCTTGAGGGCCCGGGGAGTCAGCCCGGACGCGCGCGCCGCCAGGTCACGCACGCCGTTGTCGCGCAATGCCTGTAAAAGGTCGAGTTGCGCGTCGATCGCCGGGTCCGTGTCGCGATCGATCAGATACGACGCCGGCACCCCGAAAAACTCTGCGATCGCCCGCAAATGCGCGACCGTCGGGTTTCTTTTGACGCCG
>NZ_BAAGDE010000093.1:0-14420 GCF_054660795.1 Mycobacterium sp. MUNTM1 | reverse complement strand
CACATCCACTCCGTCAGGAGGTCCTCCCACTTTCAAGCAGGCACGCCGTCAACAACCTCTCAGGTCACGACAGCTAGACGGGGCCTACAGCGCGGTGGCCGCTAGGTCCACGTGGGCCAGCGCCGGAAAGTTGATCGTGCCCATCCAGAGCTTGCCGGCGGCCTCGACCAGGCCGGTGACGGCGCCGAAGTCGCGATGCTCGGTGCGCAGGCCGGCCACCGCCGCGCCGCTGTCCGGATCGAACGCGACCGCCCAGATCTCCGGCTTGATCCGCGGTTGCAGCCGCTCGGGCAGCCGCCACACCACCTTGCGGATGATCGGGGCGCGCGGGAACAGCGATTCCAGCGCCGGGTTCGCCTCGGCGACCAGCGCGGCCCAGATGCGGCCGTCGGCCCCGGTGGAGACGTTGTCGGGCATGCCGGGCAGGTGCACCGCCAACGGTGTCAGCGTTGCGGCCCGCGGGCCGCTCAGCCAGAACTTCGACAGCCGGCGCGCCTGCGTCTCGGCGAAGACCAGCGCCGACCCGTCGGCCGTGGCCGTCAACCCGTTGGCGAAGTACAGCCCGTCGACCAGTGTGGTGACCGTACCGTCGGTGCCGAGCCGGTACAGGCCGCCGGTTGCGCGCGCCTCCACGATCGGGGCGGTGTAGTGCTCGAAATGATAGTCGCTGGTCGACTCGGTGAAATAGATTGTGCCGTCAGCTGTTTCGGTGACGTTGGAGCAGAACTTGAGTCGCCTGCCGCCGACCGATTCGACGAGCACGTCCAGGGTGCCGCCGTCGGTGTGCAGCGCGAGCAGTCCGCGCCGGCTGTCGCAGATCAGCAGCCGGCCGTCACGGGCGATGTGCAGACCGAGCGGCCGCCCGCCGGTGTCGGCGACGACCGTGTGCTCACCGTCGGGGGAGATCCGCAGGATGCGGCCGTCCTCGAGGCCCGTCCACAACTGGCCGGCCGCGTCGACGACGACATCCTCGGGCCCGTTGCCGGGCAGCGGGACGACGGTGACGCCGGGCGCCGGCACGTCGGGCAGCGTCTCGACCGGTGGCGGCTGCCACCGCACCGGGTGGATGCGGGGTTTGCGGGCCATGCCCAGGACTTTAGAGCCGCGCGTGGGCCCGCGTCAGCACCTCGCGCAGGATGGCTTCGATGGTGTCGAATTCGGCCTGGCCGCTGATCAGCGGCGGCGCCAGCTGGATGACGGAATCGCCGCGGTCGTCGGTGCGGCAGTACAACCCGGCCTCGAACAGCGCGGCACCGACCCGGGCGAGCAGCGGTCCGCGTTCCTCGTCGGTGAAGGTCTGCTTGGTCGCCTTGTCCTTGACCAGTTCCACCCCGTAGAAGAAACCCTCGCCGCGCACGTCGCCGACGATGGGCAGGTCGTAGAGCTTGTCCAGGGTGGCGCGGAAGGCGGGAGCGTGGGTCCGGACGTGATCGTTGAGGCCCTCACGTTCGAAGATGTCGAGGTTGGCCAGCCCCACCGCCGCTGAAACCGGATGCCCGCCAAAGGTATACCCGTGCGGGAACATGGTGGCGCCGTCGTTGAACGGCTCGAACAACCTGTCGCTGGCGATCATGGCGCCGATCGGCGAGTAGCCCGACGTCATACCCTTGGCGCAGGTGATCATGTCCGGCACGTAGCCGAAGTCTCCGATCTCACTGCAGCAGGCGAACATCGACCCGATCCGGCCGAACGCGCAGATCACTTCGTCGGAGACCAACAGCACGTCGTATTCGTCGCAGATCTGGCGCACCCGCTCGAAATAGCCTGGGGGAGGCGGGATGCTGCCGCCCGCGTTCTGCACCGGCTCCAGGAACACCGCGGCCACGGTGTCGGGGCCCTCGAACTCGATGGCCTCGGCGATCCGGTCGGCGGCCCACTGCCCGAACGCCTTCGGGTCGGTCCCGAAAGGTTCGGGCGCCCGGTAGAAGTTGGTGTTGGGCACCCGGAAGCCGCCGGGCGTCACCGGTTCGAAGGGCGCCTTGAACCGGGGCAGCCCGGTGATCGCGAGCGCGCCCTGGGTGGTGCCGTGGTAGGCGACCGCGCGCGAAATCACCTTGTGCTTACCGGGTTTGCCGGTGAGCTTGAAGTATTGCTTGGCTAGTTTCCACGCGGTCTCGACGGCCTCGGTGCCGCCGGTGGTGAAGAACACCCGGTTCAGGTCGCCGGGGGCGTAGCCGGCGAGGCGTTCGGCGAGCTCGATCGCGGGCGGGGTGGCGTACCCCCACAGCGGGAAGAACGCCAGCGTGCTCGCCTGGCGCGCCGCGACCTCGGCGAGTTCGGTGCGGCCGTGCCCGACCTGCACGGTGAACAGCCCGGACAGGCCGTCGAGGTAGCTCTTGCCGCGGTCGTCGAAGATGGTGACGCCCTCGCCGCGGGTGATGATCGGCGGCGTGATGTCCGGGCCGTGCCGGGCGAAATGCAGCCACAGGTTGTCAGTCATCTTGCCGCTGAGCGTAGCCTCGCGATATGACCGCAGCGCAGCAGGTCAGCGAGTTCGAGTCGCTACGGCCCCATCTCATGTCGGTCGCCTACCGGCTCACCGGCACGGTCGCCGATGCCGAGGACATCGTGCAGGACGCCTGGCTGCGCTGGCACCGGCAGGATGGCGCGATCACCGACCTGCGGGCGTGGCTGACCACGGTGGTGAGCAGGCTGGGCCTGGACCGGTTGCGTTCCGCCGCGCATCGTCGCGAGACCTACACCGGCAACTGGCTGCCCGAGCCGGTGGTCACCGCGTTTGACGGGGCCGATCCGCTGTCCGCCGTGGTGGCCGGCGAGGACGCCCGGTTCGCGGCGATGGTGGTGCTGGAGCGCCTGTCACCCGATCAGCGCGTCGCCTTCGTGCTGCACGACGGGTTCGCCGTGCCGTTCGCGGAGGTGGCCCAGGTGCTGGGGACCAACGAGGCCGCCGCCCGCCAGCTGGCGTCGCGGGCCCGCAAGGCCGTCGCGGCCGAGCCGCCACCCAAACCCGATCCCGCGCACGCCGAGGTGGTCGGAAAGTTGCTGGCCGCCATGGCGTCCGGCGATCTGGAGGCCGTGGTGGGGCTGCTGCATCCCGACGTGATCCTGACGGGTGACGCGAATGGCAAGGCGCCCACCGCAATCAACGTCATCCACGGCGCAGACAAGGTGGCCCGGTTCTTCTTCGGCCTGGCCCAGCGCTATGGCCCGGCGATGTTCACCTCGTATCAGCTCGGGCTGGTCAACGGCGAGCTGGGCGGCTACACGCCCGGCTGCCCCGCCAGCGACGGGTACCGCGAGATGATGCCGCGGATCATGGCCGCGACGGTGCGCGACGGAAAGGTCTGCGCCCTCTGGGATGTGGCCAACCCCGACAAATTCACCGGCTCCCCGCTGCGGGCTCGTTGAGCTGGGTAGCCCACGGAACCCGGCAGGCGTCGCCCGAATTGAAGCCCTGCTCGGTGATGCCCAGCGCGGAATTCACCCGCGCCCGCATGTTCTCCAACCCGATCTGGTAGGTCAGCTCGAACACACCGGCGTCGCCGAAGCGGGCCCGCAGATCGTCAACCTGCTCGTCGGTGACGGTGTGCGGATCGGTGGTCATCGCGGCGGCGTAGGCGATGGCCGCGCGCTCGTCGTCGGTGAATGCCGTTGAGGTGGCGTAATTGTCGATGTCCGCGAGGCGCTGCATGTCCAGGCCGTCCAGTCGCTGCAGCATCGATCCGAAGTCGACGCACCACGAGCAGCCGATCTGACGCGCGGTCCACAGCACCGCCAGCTCACGCACGCTGGTCGGCAGCGTCTTCGACGCCCGGTCGACCATCGTCTCGTGCATGGCGCTGGCGATCATCAGCTTGCGATGATGCGCGGCCACGGCGAACGGTTCGGGAACTTGGCCGTAGCGCCGCTTGGCGATCCGGTACATCGCCCGGGTCAGCAATCCGGCGCGCTTGGGGGGCAGGGGCTCGATGCGGGTTTTCTGTGTCATACCGGTCAGACGAGGCAGGCCCCCGATGTGTGACGGGACGGTCGGCCCCTGTGCGTCACACTGGCCTGACGCTCGGCATCGAATGCCACGCTGGCGTGACATTCGGCGCGCAAACCCGCCTAGCGCGAGAACATGATCGCGCGCTTGACCTCTTGGATCGCCTTGGTGATCTCGATGCCGCGCGGGCAGGCCTCGGTGCAGTTGAACGTGGTACGGCAGCGCCACACGCCGTCGACCTCGTTCAGGATGTCCAGCCGCTCGGCGGCGGCCTCGTCGCGGCTGTCGAAGATGAACCGGTGCGCGTTGACGATCGCCGCCGGGCCGTAGTAACTGCCCTCGTGCCAGAAGATCGGGCAACTGGTGGTGCACGCCGCGCACAGGATGCACTTGGTGGTGTCGTCGTAGCGGGCGCGGTCGGTCGGGCTCTGAATGCGTTCACGGGTGGGCGGGTTGCCGGTGGTGATCAGGTAGGGCTTGACCGCGCGGTAGGCGTCGAAGAACGGCTCCATGTCGACCACCAGGTCCTTCTCCACCGGCAGTCCGCGGATCGGTTCGACCGTGATGGTCAGTGTTTTTGGGGCTTTACCCGGCCTACTCTTGGGCAGCAGGTCACGCATCAGCACCTTGCACGCCAGCCGGTTGACACCGTTGATGCGCATGGCGTCCGAGCCGCACACCCCGTGCGCGCAGGAGCGCCGGAAGGTCAGCGTCCCGTCCAGGTAGCTCTTGATGTAGATCAGCAGGTTGAGCATCCGGTCGCTGGGCAGGCACGGCACCCGAAAGCTTTGCCAGCCACCGGTTTCGGCGAAGGCGTCGGGCTGGTCGGGGTTGAACCGGGCGATCTTGACGGTCACCATCACCGCGCCGTCGGGGATCGCCGGCAGCGGCGGCTCCAGGCTGGTCTCGACCTCGGCGGCCTCTTCGGTTCCGACGCTCTCGGCCATCAGTACTTCCGTTCCTTGGGTTCGTAGCGCGTCTGCACCACGGGCTTGAAGTCCAGCGCGATGTCGCTCAGCAGGTCGCTGCCCTGCTTGTAGGCCATGGTGTGGCGCATGAAGTTGACGTCGTCGCGGTTGGGATAGTCCTCACGGGCGTGGCCGCCGCGCGACTCCTTGCGATTCAGCGCACCGACCACGGTGACCTCGGCGAGCTCCAGCAGGAAGCCCAGCTCGATCGCCTCCAGCAGGTCGCTGTTGAATCGTTTCCCCTTGTCGTGCACGCTGATTCGGGCGTACCGTTCCTTCAGCGCGTGGATGTCGGTGAGCGCCTGCTTGAGCGTCTCCTCGGTGCGGAACACCGCGGCGTTGTTGTCCATCGACTGCTGCAGGGCGATGCGGATGTCGGCGACGCGCTCGTTGCCGTGCTCGCTCAAGATGTCGCCGACCCAGCCGACGACCATCGCCTCGGGCTCCGGCGGCATGTCCACGAAGTCATGCCCCCGCGCGTAATTGGCCGCGGCGATGCCGGCCCGGCGGCCGAACACGTTGATGTCCAGCAGCGAATTGGTGCCCAGCCGGTTGGCCCCGTGCACCGATACGCACGCGCACTCGCCGGCCGCGTACAGCCCCGGCACCGTGGAAGTGTTGTCCCGCAACACCTGTCCGGTGACGGTGGTGGGTATGCCACCCATCACGTAGTGGCAGGTCGGGTAGACGGGGACCAGCTCGTGCACCGGGTCCACACCCAGATAGGTGCGGGCGAACTCGGTGATGTCGGGCAGCTTGGCCTCGAGCACGTCCTCGCCGAGGTGGCGGACGTCGATGTACACGTAGTCCTTGTGCGGGCCCGCGCCGCGGCCCTCGAGAACCTCCAAAACCATGGAGCGGGCCACGATGTCGCGGGGAGCCAGGTCGACGATCGTCGGCGCGTAGCGCTCCATGAAGCGCTCGCCCTCGCCGTTGAGCAGCCGGCCGCCCTCGCCGCGCACCGCCTCGGAGATCAGGATCCCCAGGCCCGCAAGGCCGGTCGGGTGGAACTGGTGAAACTCCATGTCCTCCAACGGAAGTCCCTTGCGGAAGACGATGCCGATGCCGTCACCGGTCAGCGTGTGCGCGTTGGAGGTGGTCTTGTACATCCGGCCCGACCCGCCGGTGGCGAGCACGACCGCCTTGGCGTGGAAGACGTGGATGTCGCCGGTGGCCAGCTCGTAGGCGACCACCCCGGTGGCCACCGGACCGCTCGGGGTCTGGGTGAGCACCAGGTCCAGCGCATAGAACTCGTTGAAGAACTGCACGTCGTGCTTGACGCAGTTCTGGTACAGCGTCTGCAGGATCATGTGGCCGGTGCGGTCGGCGGCGTAACAGGCCCGGCGCACCGGGGCCTTGCCGTGGTCGCGGGTGTGGCCGCCGAACCGGCGCTGGTCGATGCGGCCCTCGGGGGTGCGGTTGAACGGCATCCCCATCTTCTCCAGGTCGAGCACCGCGTCGATGGCTTCCTTGCACATGATCTCCACGGCGTCCTGGTCGGCGAGGTAGTCGCCGCCCTTGACGGTGTCGAACGTGTGCCATTCCCAGTTGTCCTCTTCGACGTTGGCCAGCGCCGCGCACATGCCGCCCTGGGCGGCGCCGGTGTGGCTGCGGGTGGGGTAGAGCTTGGTCAGCACCGCGGTGCGCACCCGCGGACCCGCCTCGACCGCGGCGCGCATGCCGGCACCCCCAGCGCCGACGATCACGACGTCGTACCGGTGTTGCTGGATCACGGCCGCCGCCGACGATGCAGAGCGAGGTGATGAGGAGGAGGTGGCGCAAACATGTTCAGCCTCCGATATTGGGGTCGAATGTCAGGAGCACATAGGTGCCCAGCACCAACGTGAAGCCCATGGACAACAGCAGCAGGCTGTTGAGCCAGAACCGGGTGCTGTCCTTGCGGCTGTAGTCGTCGATGATGGTGCGCAGCCCGTTGCCGCCGTGCAGCTGCGCCAGCCACAGCAGCGCCAGGTCCCAGAACTGCCAGAACGGCGAAGCCCAGCGCTGTGCGACGTAGTTGAAGTCGATGCGGTACACGCCGTTATCCCACATCAGCATGATGAACAGGTGGCCGATCGCCAGCACGAACAGCGCGATCCCGGAGAACCGCATGAACAGCCAGGCGAACTTCTCGAAGTTGGGGATGCCGGCCCGCCGCCGCGGCGAGCGGGGGTTGTCCAGGCTGGCGGGTCGGTCATAGAGGCGTTGTTTGACCGGGGCGACCTCGCCCCGGCCCAGTTGCAGGTCCGGACTGCTCATCGGAAGTGCTCCATCATGTGGATGACCGTCACCACGCCGGCCGGGATCATCAGCAGCAAGAACACGATGCCGACGATCCAGAACATCAGCTTCTGGTGGCGCGGGCCCTCGGACCAGAAGTCGATCAGGATCACCCGGATCCCGTTCAGGCCGTGGAAGAGCACCGCGGCGACCAGGCCGTATTCCATCAGGCCGACGACGGGCATCTGGTAGTCGTGGATCACCGCGTTGTAGGTCTGCGGGCTCACCCGCAGCATCGCGGCGTCCAGCACGTGGACGAACAGGAAAAAGAAGATCGTCGCGCCGCTGATCCGGTGCAGCACCCACGACCACATGCCGGGATCGCCGCGGTACAGCGTCCGGGGTGGCCTCCGTTTGCGCGAGGGAGCCGATCCCGGTGCCGCCGGATCCGCGGTCGTCGGTTGCGTAGTCACCCCAGTCCTCACCGCCTTCTTCCGACTTCGACGTCAGCCACTCCGGGCACTTGAGCTTAGCTCGGACACGGTGTGACTTGCGCCAATGTCCGCCAAGCGAAATGCCGTTTTGCGGCTAGGGTGATCGTCGGAATCGACGATGGGTGAGCGAGGTTTCGTTATGCCTGAGATCGACTGGAATACGTTGCGGGACAAGGCAATCAATGTCTCTGCGGGTGCCTACGCACCCTACTCCCAGTTCCGGGTCGGGGCGGCCGCGCTGGTCGATGACGGCCGGGTCGTCACCGGTTGCAATGTGGAGAACGTCTCATATGGCCTTGGTCTCTGTGCCGAATGCGCGGTGGTGTGCGCCCTGCATTCCACCGGCGGTGGCCGCCTGGTGGCGCTGGCGTGCGTGGACGGGCGCGGATCGGTGCTGATGCCGTGCGGGCGGTGCCGTCAGGTGCTGCTCGAACACGGCGGGCCCGAGCTGCTGATCGACCATCCGGGCGGCCCGTGCCGGCTGGGCGACCTGCTGCCGGACGCCTTCGGCCCCGACGACCTGGCCGCGGGGCGCTGATGCGCGGTCGCTTGCTGGCCCAGCGCGGCCGTGGCTTGCTGAGCGTTGCCGGTCGGCTTAGCGTCATGCGTGTGCAACGGGGGAGCGCACCGCCGGCGGGTTCGCTGCCCAGACTTGTTGTCGCCGCGCTGATCGCGGCGGTAATGGCGGCCGCGGGATGCGCGTCGCAGTCACCCGACGCAAAGCCGCCGTCTCCAACCTCGTCGTCGGCGCCCGCGCCGGCCTGGTTGGAGGACTCCGTCTCCTTCTCGGTGGCGGATATGACCGTGTACGGCACGTTCCGTCATCCGGCGGGGCACGACCGGACCGTGCCGGCGGCGCTGCTGATCGCGGGCAGCGGGCCGACGGATCGCAACGGTGACTCGGCAGCCATGCCGGGTCAGGTCGACACGCTACGAAATCTGGCGCGGGCGCTGTCCGACGACGGCGTCGCCACGTTGCGCTACGACAAGCTCGGCACCGGTCAGACCGGGCTCGGCCCGTATGCGACCGACCCGACAAAGGTCGATATCGGCGTGTTCAGGGATGAGGCGAGCGCCGCGTTGAGCTTCCTGGCCGGCCAACCTGGCATCGACCGGACCCACCTGATGGCGCTCGGGCACAGCGAGGGCGCCCTCTACGCGATGATGCTGGCCACCGCCGAGCCCGGGACCGCCCCCGCGGTGCGGACCCTTGGCCTGGTGGAGCCGGCGAGCCGCCGCATCCTCGACCATGTGTCCGAGCAGGCCCACGCCCAGGCCGACGCTGCCGTCAGGTCAGGACGGGTCACCGCCGCACGGGCGGACGAGAGCACCGCGGCCATCGACAACGCGATACAAGAGTTCCGCGCGACCGGAAAGGTGCCGCCGGACGAACCGCCGGGGCTGAAGGCGGTGATCAACGACACCAACGCGCATGCCCTGTTGCAGGAGGACGCGATAGACCCGGCGGCGTTGGCCGCCAAGCTGCCTCGCGCTATGCCGGTCCTGGTGACTTGCAGCGACGCCGATCTTCAGATCACCTGCCTGGACGTCGATTCGCTGGTTTCCGGCCTGACCAGCGCGGGCACCAAGACGGACTATGTCCACCTGACCGGTGTGGACCATGTCCTGAAGGAGGACGCCAGTAGGACGCCGGCCAACTACACCAAGCCCCTACCGTTTTCCACCCAGCTCGGCGACGCGCTGGCGGCGTTCCTCAAAGAAAACGGGATGACACTTTGAGCCCCGGGGAGCCACTTGACTGACCCCGCGTTCGACGCGCCCACGGTGATCAGGACCAAGCGCGACGGCGGCCGGTTGTCCGACGCCGCGATCGACTGGGTCGTCGGCGCCTACACCGACGGGCGGGTGGCCGAGGAGCAGATGGCGGCGCTGCTGATGGCGATCCTGCTGCGCGGCATGGACCCCGGCGAGACCGCCCGGTGGACGGCGGCGATGCTGGCCTCGGGCGACACGCTCGACTTCGGCGACCTGGGCCTGACCACGGTCGACAAGCACTCCACCGGCGGGGTGGGGGACAAGATCACCCTGCCCCTGGTGCCCGTCGTCGCCGCCTGCGGCGCCGCCGTGCCGCAGGCGTCCGGCCGGGGGCTCGGCCACACCGGCGGCACCCTGGACAAGCTGGAATCGATCGCCGGGTTCAGCGCCGAGCTGTCCGGCCGGCGCGTCCGCGACCAGCTGCGCGAGTTCGGCGCGGCCATCTTCGCCGCCGGTGACCTGGCCTCGGCCGACGCCAAGCTGTACGCGCTGCGCGACATCACCGCCACGGTCGAATCGCTGCCGCTGATCGCCAGCTCGGTGATGAGCAAGAAGCTGGCCGAGGGGGCCGGCGCGCTGGTGCTCGACGTGAAGGTCGGCTCGGGGGCGCTGCTGGACTCCGAGGGGCAGTGCCGCGAGCTGGCGCACACCATGGTCGAGCTGGGGGCGGCGCACGGGGTGCCCACCCGCGCGCTGCTGACCGACATGAACCGCCCGCTGGGCGCGACCGTCGGCAATGCCCTGGAGGTCGCCGAGTCGCTCGAGGTGCTGGCCGGGGGCGGCCCGCCCGACGTCGTCGAGCTGACGCTGCGGCTGGCCTCGGAGATGCTCGAGCTAGCCGGCATCGACGACCGCGATCCCGCCGACACCCTGTGCGACGGCACCGCGATGGACCGGTTCCGCCGGCTCGTCGCGGCCCAGGGCGGCGATTTGTCGGTACCGTTGCCGGTCGCCGGGCATGCCGAGACCGTGATCGCGCCCCGGGGCGGCACAATGGGCGATATCGACGCGATGGCGGTGGGGCTGGCGGCTTGGCGGCTCGGCGCGGGCAGGTCCCGTCCGGGCGAGCGCGTGCAGTTGGGTGCCGGTATCCGCATCCACCGCCGCCCCAGCGAGCCGGTCACCGCCGGTGAGCCGTTGTTCACCCTCTACACCGACACCCCGGAGCGGTTCGGTGCCGCCCTCGCCGAGCTGGACGGCGGGTGGAGCGTCGACCGCACACCACCGACTCCGCGACCGCTGATCATCGATCGGATCGTCACATGACCGCACCGCTAGGGCTGGAGCAGATCAGAAAGGCCCCCAAGGCCCTGCTGCACGATCACCTCGACGGCGGGCTGCGCCCGTCGACCGTGCTGGAGATCGCCGGGCAGGTCGGCTACGACGGGCTGCCCGCCACCGACGTCGACGAGCTGGCGACGTGGTTTCGCACCCGTTCGCACAGCGGCTCGCTGGAGCGCTACCTGGAGCCGTTCTCGCACACCGTCGCCGTGATGCAGACACCGGAGGCACTGCATCGGGTCGCCTATGAGTGCGTGGAGGATCTGGCCGCGGATTCGGTGGTGTACGCCGAGATCCGATTCGCCCCCGAGCTGCACATCGACCGTGGGCTGTCGTTCGATGCGATCGTCGACGCCGTGCTGGCAGGCTTCGCCGACGGTGAGAAGGCTTGCGCGGCCTCGAATCGCCCGATCGTGGTGCGGCTGTTGGTCACCGCGATGCGACACGCGGCGGTGTCCCGGGAGATCGCCGAGCTGGCAATCCGGTTCCGGGACAAGGGGGTCGTCGGATTCGACATCGCCGGCGCCGAGGCGGGCAACCCGCCGACCCGGCACCTGGACGCCTTCGATTACTTGCGAGACCACAACGCCCGCTTCACCATTCACGCCGGCGAGGCGTTCGGGCTGCCGTCCATCCATGAGGCGATCGCCTTCTGCGGCGCGGACCGGCTGGGCCACGGCGTGCGCATCGTCGACGACATCGAGGTGTCCGACGACGGGCAGGTCCGGCTGGGTCAACAGGCATCCATCCTGCGCGACAAGCGAATTCCGCTCGAACTGTGTCCGAGCTCCAACGTACAGACCGGTGCCGTCAACAGCATCGCCGAGCATCCGTTCGATCTACTGGCCCGCACCCGCTTCCGGGTGACCGTCAACACCGACAACCGGCTGATGAGCGACACCTTCATGAGCCGCGAAATGCACCGGCTGGTAGAGGCTTTCGGCTACGGCTGGAGTGACCTCGAGCGCTTCACGATCAACGCGATGAAATCCGCGTTCATCCCGTTCGACGAGCGGCTGGCGATCATCGACGAGGTGATCAAGCCCCGGTATGCCGTGCTGATCGGCTAGGCCGGCTCGATCGAAAGGCCCATCGCCCGCACCGTGCTGGCCAAGTGGGTCTGCACCGCCCGCAGTGCGCGCGGTAAGTCGCCGTCGCGCAAGGCTTCCGCGATGTCGGCGTGTTCGGCCATGATGGTGGCCACCCGATCGGGTTCGCGCAGCGCCGATTCCCCGATCATCCGCATCTGGCGGTCGCGCAAGGTCGAGTAGAAGGCGGACAGGATGGCGTTGCCGGACTCTTGCAGCGTGATGGCGTGGAAGGCGCGGTCGGACTCCAGGAACTCTCGCCAGTCGGCCGCCGCCACGGCGTCGCGCTGCCGGCGCAGCTCGAGCGACTGCCGTTCGAAGACCACTGCGCGGACGGCGGGGCCACGCGCGATCACCTTGCCGGCCGCGAACTGCTCCAGCGCCAGCCTGGCCTCCATGACCGCCCGCACCTCGTCGGGCGAGACCGGGACCACCAGCGCGCCGCGCTGCGGATAGAGCCGCAGCAGCCCCTCAGCCTCCAGCCGCAGGAACGCCTCGCGGACCGGGGTGCGCGACATCCCGAGCGCGGTGGCGACGTCGCCCTCGCTGATCAGCTCGCCGCCGGGGAACTCGCCGGTGAGGACCTGCGTCTTGACGTAGTCCAGCGCGCGGTCCTTGGCCGTGCCCGGCCGGGGGTCCTTTGCTGCCACGCGAGCCCCATTTCTGGTAGCTAAGTCGTATCTCAAGCGTGGTCATGACCGTACACCACCCGCTGCTACCTGCGACGATTGACACTGAGATACAAGATAAATACTATTCAGATACGAAAAAGACTTGAGCCAAGGAGGCCGCAGATGCCCCAGCAGTTGGTGACGCCGAACCTGGACCCGACGATCCCGGCACCGATGATCGACGTGGCCGAATACGGGTTCGAGGGCCGTTTCGAGGAGTGGGCCCAGCAGGCCGAATACTTCGAGTACTCCAAGGCGGCCAACCCGATCGGATCCGGGCACGTCCCGCCGATTCCGCTGCGGCGGTTCGATCCGGAGATCTACCTCGGCGCGCCGACCGGCGTGATCCCGCTGGATCTGTCCGAGGAACTGGGCATCGACACCGGCGCGGCGACCAGCCCGGCGCTGCTGGCCAACTTCGTCAGCATTCGCGCCGCCGAGCAGATCGACACCAGCCCCAACGCCACCTCGCAGCTGTACTACGTGCTCTACGGGCGGGGCTTCGCGGCGGTGAACGGCCGGCTGATCGAGTGGGAGAAGGGCGACTTCGTGACGCTGCCCGCCGGCAGCCACTCGGTGTTCTATGCGGCCGCCGACACGGCCATGTACTGGGTGCACGACGAGCCGCTGATGCGCTACCTGGGCGCCGAGGCCACCCGGCCGCGCTTTGCGGCGACCAAGTTCCGCCGCGTCGACGCGGTGGCCAAGCTGGAGGAGATCGCCTCCCGGCCGGGCGCCAACGACAAGAGCCGGGTCAGCGTGCTGCTGGCCAACGCCAACCAGGAGCAGACGCTGACCATCACCCACGTGCTGTGGGCCATGTTCGGCGTGCTGCCGCCCAACCAGGTGCAGCGCCCGCACCGGCACCAGTCGGTCGCGCTGGATCTCATACTTGATGCCCCGGAGTCCGGCTGCTACACGCTGCTCGGCACCCGCCTCGACGAGCGCGGCGACATCGTCGACCCCACCCGGGTGGACTGGCGAGCCGGGTGCGCCTTCACCACCCCGCCGGGCATGTGGCACGCCCACTACAACGAGACCGATGAGCCGGCCCACCTGATCCCGGTCCAGGACGCCGGCCTGCAGACCCACCTGCGCAGCCTGGACATCAAGTTCACCCAGCGCCGCGATCTCGTCGCCGGGTAATCCCCGGCGCGGTCCATGCACCGCCGCAGTTCGACGCCTAGTGTGGCTGGACATGAAGGTGCCCCTGCTGGGACCGGTGTCGCTCACCGGGTTCCAGAACGCCTGGTTCTTCCTGGTCCTGCTGATCGTGTTGCTGGTGATCGGCCTTTACGTCGTGCAGCAGTTCGCCCGTCGTCGCCGGGTGCTGCGCTTCGCCAACATGGAGGTGCTGGAGCGGGTGGCGCCGCCGCGGCCCAGCAAGTGGCGGCACGTGCCGACCATCCTGCTGGCCGTCTCGCTGGTGTTGCTCACCACCGCGATGGCCGGGCCGACGTCGGACGTCCGGATCCCGCTCAACCGGGCGGTCGTGATGCTGGTGATCGACGTGTCGGAGTCGATGGCATCCACCGATGTGCCGCCCAACCGCCTGGACGCGGCCAAGGAGGCCGGCAAGCAATTCGCCGACCAGCTGACCCCGGCGATCAACCTGGGGTTGGTGGAGTTCGCGGCCAACGCCACGCTGCTGGTGCCACCGACGACCAACCGCGGCGCGGTGAAGGCGGGCATCGACAGCCTCAAGCCGATGCCCAAAACCGCTACGGGAGAAGGCATTTTCACCGCCTTGCAGGCGATCGCGACGGTGGGTTCGGTGATGGGCGGCGGCGACGGCCCACCGCCGGCGCGGATCGTGCTGGAATCCGACGGCGCCGAGAACGTGCCGCTGGACCCCAACGCACCGCAGGGGGCGTTCACCGCGGCGCGGGCCGCCAAGGCCGAGGGCGTGCCCATCTCGACGATCTCGTTCGGGACCAAGGGCGGCGAGATCGAGATGGACGGGCAGCGCATCGCCG
>NZ_BAAGDE010000092.1:0-14584 GCF_054660795.1 Mycobacterium sp. MUNTM1 | reverse complement strand
GCAACTACGAGTACGCGATCAACAACTCGTTCGGCTTCGGCGGACACAACGTGGCCATCGCCTTCGGGCGCTACTGAACCGAGCAACACCGAATATCAGGAGACCTGCGATGACTATCACGGCCCCCGAGACGGTTGGCGAGTCGCTCGACCCTCGCGACCCGCTGTTGCGCCTGAGCACCTTCTTCGACGATGACACCGTCGAGCTGCTGCACGAGCGCGATCGTTCCGGCGTCCTTGCCGCCGCGGGGACCGTGAACGGTGTGCGCACCATCGCGTTCTGCACCGACGGCACCGTCATGGGCGGCGCGATGGGCATCGAGGGCTGCACGCACATCGTCAATGCCTACGACACCGCCATCGAGGAGCAGAGCCCGATCGTGGGCATCTGGCACTCCGGCGGTGCGCGGCTGGCCGAGGGTGTGAAGGCGCTTCACGCCGTCGGCCTGGTCTTCGAGGCGATGATCCGGGCGTCCGGTTACATCCCGCAGATCTCGGTGGTCGTCGGGTTCGCGGCCGGCGGTGCCGCCTATGGGCCGGCCCTGACCGATGTGATCGTGATGGCTCCGGAGAGCCGGGTGTTCGTCACCGGGCCGGACGTGGTGCGCAGCGTCACCGGCGAGGACGTGGACATGTGCTCGCTCGGTGGCCCGGAGACCCACCACAAGAAGTCCGGGGTGTGCCACATCGTCGCCGACGACGAGCTCGACGCGTACGAGCGTGGTCGCCGGTTGGTCGGATTGTTCTGCCAGCAGGGGCATTTCGACCGCAACAAGGCCGAGGCCGGCGACACCGATATCCACGCCCTGCTGCCCGAGTCGGCGCGGCGGGCGTATGACGTGCGCCCGATCGTGACCGCGATCCTCGACGACGAGACGCCGTTCGACGAGTTCCAGGCCAACTGGGCGCCGTCGATGGTGATCGGTCTGGGCCGGTTGTCCGGCCGGACGGTCGGCGTGCTGGCCAACAACCCGCTGCGCCTGGGCGGTTGCCTGAACTCCGAAAGCGCCGAGAAGGCAGCACGTTTCGTGCGGCTGTGCGATGCCTTCGGCATTCCGCTGGTGGTGATCGTCGACGTGCCCGGGTACCTGCCCGGTGTCGACCAGGAGTGGGGTGGCGTGGTGCGCCGCGGCGCCAAGCTGCTGCACGCGTTCGGCGAGTGCACTGTTCCGCGCGTCACGCTGGTCACCCGAAAGACCTACGGCGGGGCCTACATTGCGATGAACTCGCGGTCACTGAACGCGACCAAGGTGTACGCGTGGCCGGATGCCGAGGTCGCGGTGATGGGCGCCAAGGCCGCCGTCGGCATTCTGCACAAGAAGAAGCTCGCCGCCGCGGCGGATCACGAGCGCGAAGCGCTGCACGATCAGCTGGCCGCCGAGCATGAGCGGATCGCGGGCGGCGTGGACAGCGCCATCGAGATCGGCGTGGTCGACGAGAAGATCGACCCGTCGCACACCCGCAGCAAGCTCACCGAGGCGCTGGCCCAGGCGCCCGCGCGACGCGGCCGCCACAAGAACATCCCGCTGTAAATTTTCGACCCGCGAGCGTACCTACGCTCGCGCAGGCAGCCGGCCCAGGATCGCCGAAAGCGCTTGCCGCAGCTCCCCTTCGGGGTCGGCGGGAAGATCGTCGGAGCGCCACCCGACGAAGTCGTCCGGGCGGATCAGCAGCGCCCCATCCGGCGGCAGTCCGGTGACCGCCGCCCACTTGTCGCTGTAGAAGCGATGCGCGGCCAGCGAGACCGAAGCCGCTGCCGCACACCATCGCTCGTCGCCGGACAGCACGGTGAATCGGGGCCCCAGCAGGTCGAGCGTCGACACGCCCTCGCGCACCCAGACGTGCGGTACCCGGGTGCCGGGCTGAGCGCGCAACCCGTCCACCAGGCCGTCGCCGTCCGCGTCGCGTGCCAGGACCGCGGCAGAGTGGTAGCGGTATCCGATGAGCAGGGCGAACATCGAACACTCCTCGTCCGCCGGCAGCTGCGGCGCGTCGCCACCCGGCCGCAGCAGGGCCATCGACGGCCCGGTAAGCGACTGGCGCGCGGCGAATCGGCCCACCGGATGCCGCTCGTCGTGATAGGTGTCGAGCAGTTCGGGACCGGCGTGCCCGTCGAGGACGGCGGCGAGTTTCCACGCCAGATTGTGCGCGCTCTGGATGGCGGTGTTGGCTCCCCCGGCCTTGAACGGCGGCATGGTGTGTGCCGAATCGCCCACGAGAAAGGCACGCCCGCAACGGAATTGGTCGGCCACCTGTTCGTAGGGTTGCCATGCCGCCACCTCGATGATGTCGATGTCCATCGACTCGCCGAAGGCCTTGGTCAGCACGTCGCGGCAGCGCTGCGGGGTGAACTGCTCGGCCGTCTCGCCCGCCGCAGGAAAGTAGGTGGTGATGAACATGCCGAGGTCGCCCTCTGCGACCAGGAAGATCCCGTCCACGTCGTCGTTCTTGACCTGCACGCCATCGCCGTCGTGCAACTCCGGGACGAACCGTCGCCAGGGCGCCCGGAAGTAGACGAAGACGACGTAGATCGGCAGCGCACCGTACCCGGATGTGCTGATGCCCAACCGGTTACGGAGCGGGCTGTGCACGCCGTCGGCGCCGACGAGATAGTCGGCGCGGACGGTCTCCGACTTTCCCGACTCGGCGTCGCGCACCACGGCGGTGACACCGGTCTGGTCCAGCTCGACCGAGGACAGCTCCGTGCCGTAGCGCACCTCGCCGCCGCCTCGTCGCGCCGCATCGCGCAGGATCGGCTCGAGCCGGCTTTGCGGGCAGTATTGTGCCGCCGGCTCGGGGCTCAGCGTGTCCAGTCCGGCGAAGATCGCCTCGATGTCGAGCGCCGGTGCTTCCGCGGCGCTGTTGAGCGTCGGTTTGACGACCAGCGCCGAGACGTGCTCGGCGACCGCGCGCACCTCGTCGCGAAGCCCCAGGCCGCGCAGTACTTCCGAGCTGCGGAAACTCAGATTGCGTGCCTTCGGATAGAGGAAGAATTCCCGTCGCTTTTCGACCAGCAGCGAGCGAACCCCGTGCTGGGCCAGCAACGCCGACGTGGCCAGCCCGCCGACGCCGGCTCCGACGATGAGTACCGGAACACGTGTAGCCGTCACGCTCACCTCCGAACGCAGTGGGACAAAGTGATAGTAACTATCATTATACATTGACTGCCATAAAGATAGGTGGCATCCGGAAATTCCAGCTAAGGGCTGTTGCCGCGTCAGCTGGAGTGGGTAACCAACGCACCAACGGGCGTCAGTGGAATCAGCTCCTAGCCAGAAGGCGGCATCGCATGGTTCGTGAAGAAGGGGGCCGGTGGGACGTCGGCATCCAGAACAACGCGGTTTACCTCGCACGCATATCGGAGAGCGACAAACGGATATTCGATGATTCGATATCGGCAGAAGAGGCCCGTGACCTCGCTGGCCTACTGACGAAGTTCGCGGCCAAGCTCGAAGAGTCCGCGGAGTCCGACAGCACCGAGGAGTCCAAGGACGGCGAGGACTCCAAAGACGACACGGACTCCAAACACGACGAAGACTCCAAAGACAACGAGGACTCCGAAGACGACACGGACTCCGAAGACGACACGGACTCCAAGGACGACAAGGACTCCGATAATTCGTCGGACTAGGTTCGGCTAGCCGAAGCGCGCCAGGAACTCCTCGGCGACGGCGACGGCCCGCTCCCGATCGCGCGCCACCAACCCGATCCGGGTCCGCCGGTCCAGGATGTCGGAAACGTCGAGAGCGCCCTCATGAGTTACCGCGTAAGCGAATTCGGCCCTGCTGACGTCGATTCCCTCCACGGCCGGCTCGGTCGGACGGTCGCAGGCCGCGACGGCGACGACCTTGTGCGCCTCGGCGCCGTACCGCTGCACCAGCGACGGCGGCAGCTCGGTGTCGCTGGCCGCGATCACCCCGGGATTGGCCGGCGCCCCGATCAGCGGCAGGTTGCGGGTCCGGCATTTCCCGGCGCGCAGGCGCCGCACCCGAATCGCGCGATCCAGCACATCCTGTGCCATGTAGCGGTATTCGGTCAGCTTGCCGCCGATCACGCTGATCACCCCGGACCCCGATTCCACGACGGCATGCTCGCGGGAGACATCGGCGGTGCGGCCTTCGCCGGTATCGATCAGCGGCCGCAGCCCGGCGTAGGCGCCGATCACGTCGGTGGCGGACAGCCCGGTACCCAACGCGGTGTTCACCGTGTCCAGCAGGAACGTGATCTCTTCGACGGACGGCTCGGGCACGTCCGGAATGGGGCCGGGGGCCGCCTCGTCGGTCAGCCCCAGATAAACCCGGCCCAGTTGTTCGGGCATGGCGAAGACGAAGCGATTGAGCTCACCGGGGATCGGAATGGTCAGCGCCGCAGTCGGATTGCCGAAGGTCTGAGCGTCGAAGACCAGATGCGTGCCGCGACTGGGCCGTAACCGCAACGCGCCATCGATCTCGCCGGCCCACACCCCGGCCGCGTTGATGACCGCGCCCGCCGACACGTCGAACGACTCACCCGCGCGCAGGTCGGTCAGTCGCACCGAGGTGCCGGTGGCCCGCGATGCCGACACCCGGGTCAGGATCCGCGCACCGTGCTGCGCCGCGGTGCGCGCGACCGCGGCGACCAGTCGGGCGTCGTCGATCAACTGACCGTCGTAGGCCAGGAATCCCCCGTTGAGGCCGTCGCGCCGCACGGTCGGCGCCATCTCCACGACGCGCTGGGCCGAAACCCGGCGCGAGCGGGGCAGGGTCGACGCCGGCGTGCCGGCGAGGAACCGCAGCGCGTCACCGGCCAGGAACCCGCCGCGCACCAGCGCCCGCTTGCCTGGGCTCATCGACGGCAGCAACGGCACCAGCTGGGGCATCGCGTGAACCAGGTGGGGGGCGTTGCGCGTCATCAGGATTCCGCGCTCGAGGGCGCTGCGCCGGGCGATGCCCACGTTGCCGGTTGCCAGGTAGCGCAGCCCGCCGTGCACGAGCTTGGAACTCCAGCGGCTGGTGCCGAACGCCAGATCGTGTTTCTCCACCAGCGCCACCCGCAGGCCGCGCGCCGCGGCATCCAGCGCGATGCCGGCGCCGGTGATGCCGCCGCCGATCACCACGACGTCCAGCGCCTCGCCGTCGGCGAGGGCGGCCAGGTCGGCGGCGCGGCGGGCGGCATTCAGGGCGGTCGGATCGGGTATCACGACAGGTATCCGTTCAGCGAGTAGGCCAGCTCGGTGGCCAGGGCGTCGGCGTCGAGCATCGGTTCGACGATCTGCGCTGACTGGATCGTCGACTGGGCGATCAACAGCACCATGGTCGCCATCTGGACGGGGTCACCGAGCCGGACGCTGCCGTGCCCCTGAGCCACCCGCAGCCGGGCGGCCAGGGCGTCGATCAGCATGCGCTGGCTGGTCCCCAGGCGCTCGGTGATGTAGGTCGACGCGAGATCCGAGTGCAGCACCGACATCACCAACTTGTCCACCCGCAACAGATCCGTCACCGTAACTATCTGTCGCACAAGCGATTCCCGATCGTTCCCGAGCAACGGGGCGTCGCGCATCACCTCGGTGATGTGCTGGGTCAGCAGCGCCGCAACGATCGACGGCGTGTCCGGCCAGCGCCGGTACACCGTCGGCCTGCTGACCCCCGCGCGCCGGGCTATCTCGGCGAGGGTCACGCGCTCCACGCCGAAATCCACCACGCAGCTGGCGGCGGCCGCGAGGATGCGCTCGCCGGTGTCCAACCGTGTGTTACGGATTGACAACATATGTAATACTGTAACGCATGACCGATCCCCAGGGGCTGTTGCCGCCGATGAAATGGAACGCGTGGGGAGACCCCGCCGCGGCCAAGCCGCTCTCGGAGGGGATCCGGTCGTTGCTGCAGCAGGCCGTGGGGGTTGAGGGGTCTCGCACGGCCGAACTGCGAGCCGACCAGGTCCAATTGCGCCCGTCGGCGTTGTCGGAGTCCGATCGAGACGCGCTGGCCGCCATCGTCGGCGCCGAATACTGTCGCACGGCCGACCCCGATCGGCTGCTGCACGCGGGCGGCAAATCCACCATCGACCTGCTACGCCGCAACGACGAAGGCGTCCAGGACGCGCCCGACGCCGTGCTGCTTCCCGGCGATGACGACGCCGTTGCCGCGATCCTGCGCCATTGCTCGCAGCGTCGCATCGCCGTCGTGCCCTTCGGCGGGGGCACCAGCGTGGTCGGTGGGCTCGACCCCGACCGCGGGGAGTTCTCCGCCGTCGTATCGCTCGATCTGCGCCGCTTCGACCAGCTGATCTCGCTGGACGACGTGTCCGGGCAGGCCGTCTTCGGGGCCGGGGTCACCGGGCCGGAGGCCGAGCGACTCCTCGGCGCACAAGGCTTTTCGCTCGGCCATTTCCCGCAGAGTTTCGAGTACGCCACCATCGGTGGCTTCGCCGCGACCCGCTCCTCCGGTCAGGACTCGGCGGGCTACGGCCGGTTCAACGACATGGTGCGCGGCCTGCGGGTGGTCACCCCGGTGGGCACCCTGGATCTGGGTCGCGCACCGGAATCCGCCGCGGGCCCCGACCTGCGCCAGCTGTTGATCGGCTCGGAGGGCACCCTCGGCGTCATCACCCTGGTGCGGCTGCGCGTGCACCGCGTGCCGGAAGCGGTCCGCTATGAGGCGTGGTCGTTCCCCGACTTCGCGACCGGGGCCGCGGCCCTGCGTGCCGTCACCCAAAATGCCACCGGCCCCACCGTCATTCGGCTCTCCGACGAGGCCGAGACCGGAGTCAACCTGGCCACCACCGAGGCGATCGGCGAATCTCAGATCACGGGCGGATGCCTGGCCATCGCCGTGTTCGAGGGCACCACGGAACACGTCGAAAGCCGGCACGCCGAAACCAGCGCGCTGCTGGCGGCCCGGGGCGGAACCTCGCTCGGCGACGGTCCGGCCCAGGCCTGGGAGCGCGGCCGATTCGGCGCACCCTACCTGCGCGACTCACTGCTCGCGGCCGGCGCGCTGTGCGAAACGCTGGAGACCGCGACCGACTGGGCAGGCGTCCCCGCGCTGAAAGCCGCTGTCACCCAAGCGCTTACCGATGCGCTCGCCGCGACCGGCACACCCGCCCTGGTGATGTGCCACATTTCGCACGTCTATCCCACCGGCGCCTCGTTGTACTTCACCGTCGTCGCGGGGCAACGGGGCAACCCGATCGAGCAATGGAAAGCCGCCAAAAAGGCCGCGTCGGATGCCATCATGGCCACCGGCGGGACCATTACCCACCACCACGCGGTCGGCGCCGACCACCGGCCGTGGATGCGCGACGAGATAGGCGAGCTGGGAGTGCAGGTGTTACGCGCGGTCAAGGCGACACTGGATCCGGCCGGAATTCTCAATCCCGGCAAGCTGATTCCGTGACGGCCGAGCCGCGCCGCCATGAGATCGGCAAGGTGATCGCGCTGACCAACCCGGTGTCGGGCCACGGAGCCGCGGTGCACGCCGCCCAGCTCGCGATCGCCCGGCTGCACCGGCGCGGCGTGGAGGTCGTCGAAATCATCGGCGACGACGCGCAAGACGCCCGCCATCTGGTCGGCGCGGCCCTGGAGAAGGGCGCCGACGCGGTCATGGTGACCGGAGGCGACGGCGTCGTCTCCAACGCGCTGCAGGTGTTGGCGGGCAGCGACGTTCCGCTGGGTGTGATTCCGGCCGGCACCGGCAACGACCACGCCCGCGAATTCGGCATCCCCACCAAGGACGCCGAGGCCGCCGCCGATATCGTCGTCGACGGCTGCACGGAATCCATTGACCTGGGCCTGATTCGGGACAGCACCGGGAGCGAGAAATGGTTCGGCACAGTGGCGGCCACCGGTTTCGATTCGCTGGTCACCGATCGCGCTAACCGGATGACCTGGCCGCACGGCCGGCTGCGCTATTACGTCGCGATGCTCGCCGAGCTGTCACAGTTGCGGCTCTTGCCATTTCGCATGGTGCTCGACGGCTGCAAAGAGCTCGACGCGGCGATCACGCTCGCCGCCTTCGGCAACACCCGCAGCTACGGCGGCGGGCTGCAGATCTGCCCCGGCGCCGACCACACCGACGGCCTGCTCGACATCACCATGGTGCACGAGGCATCGCGCACCAAGTTGGTCCGCCTGTTCCCGACGGTCATGAAGGGCACCCATGTCAACCTCGACGAGGTGAGCACGGCGCGGGCCAAATCCGTCCACGTCGAATGCCCCGGGATCAACGTCTACGCCGACGGCGACTTCGCCTGCGCGCTACCGGCCGAGATCTCGGTGGTCCCGGGCGCTCTGCAGATTCTGCGCCGGGCCAACCTCATGACCGAGTACGACTAGCGCGTTTGAGAGTCACCGATCGACTAGCCGACGCCGCGGCTCAGCCAGGTCACCTCGCCGACGTCGCCGCCGTCGCGGTAGGCCTCGAGCGCCTCGTCCCAGGCCGTGCCGAGCACCGAGTCCAATTCCGCGGCCAGGGTGTCGGCGCCCTGGGCCATCATCGCCCGCAGCCGCATCTCCCCGACCATGATGTCGCCGTTGGCGCTCATCGCCCCGCTCCACAGGCCGAGCTGCGGGGTGTGGCTGAACCGGTGGCCGTCGACGCCGGGGCTGGGGTCCTCGGTGACCTCGAACCGCAGCACGGACCAGGACCGCAGCGCGTTGGCCAGTTTGGCACCGGTGCCCACCGGCCCGACCCAGTTGGTGACCGCGCGCAGCTGCCCGGGCATCGCCGGCTGGGGCGTCCAGTTCAGATTCGCCTTGGCGCCCAGGGACGACGACAACGCCCACTCGACATGCGGGCAAACCGCCGCGGGTGACGCGTGCACGTACACCACGCCGGTCGTCACGTCGGCGAATTGATTCGACGCTCGCATTTCCTGCTCCTTCGGTTCCACGAGGGACGTCTTCCCCAACGACCTGCGGACCCGACAAACAGGGCAGCGTGCTTGAAATCTTCGATTTTTTGTGTGTCGTGCGTGTCTATTGTGCCTTGTGATACCCCTGTTGCGCTAGTGTGCATTTCCCACTAGCTGTAATCGGCTATCACGGCGTCCGAAAGCGCTGGCCACGGCCGCAGCGCCCACTCCCCGAAATCCCGGTCCGTGAGAACCACCAGCGCCAGGTCTTTTTCCGGATCTGCCCAGATAAACCCGCCCGCTTGGCCGAAGTGGCCGTACGTCCGCGCGGAATTCTGGGCGCCCGTCCAGTGCGGCGATTTCGTGTCCCGGAGCTCGAAACCCAGCCCCCAATCGTTGGGCCGCTGCACCCCGTAACCGGGCAGAACGCCGTCCAAACCGGGAAACTGCACCGTCGTCGCCTCGGCGTGCAGGCCCTGCGAGACCGTCGCCGGGCGCAGCAAGTCCCCGGCGAACACCGCCAGGTCGGCCACCGTCGACCTGGCCCCGAACCCGGCGGCCACCGCGCCGCCGTGCAGCTGGGTCGCCGCCATGCCCAGCGGCTCGCACACCGCCTCGGTCAGGTAGCGCGCAAACTCGATGCCGGTCTCGCGCTCCACGGTCTGGCCCAGCACGGTGAAGCCCTGGTTGGAGTAGATCCGCCGGGCGCCGGGCGCGGCCAGCACCCGGTCGTCGTGCATCGACAGACCCGAGGTGTGGGCAAGCAGGTGGCGGACGGTCGCGCCGGGCGGGCCGGCCGGCGTGTCGAGCTCGACCGCGCCTTCCTCGATGGCGACCTGCACGGCCCGGGCCGCCAGCGGCTTGGTCACCGAGGCCAGCTCGAACACCCGCTCGATGTCGCCGTGACTCGCCAACACGCCGCCCGGGCCGATTACCGCCGCGGCGGCGGCCCCGACCGGCCAGTCGTTCAGGGCATCGAGGGCCGCCATCACTTCCGGGCGATGTAGTAGTTGTTGATCGGGTCCGACTCGATCTCGGCCACGCTCACGTCGCCGAACCCGGCATCGCCCAGCATCGAGACGGCCAGCTGCGTCCCCCAGGCGGTGCCCAGTCCGGCGCCGTCCAGCGCCAACGACACCGTCATGCAGTGCATCAGCGACGTCGTGTACAGGTAGGTGCTCATCGGGACGCCGACGTTCTCCTCGAGCCGGCTCGACGCCTTGATGTCGGCCATCAGCAGCACACCGCCGGGCCGCAGCGCGCGATGGATGTTCTCCAGGACGCGCGCCGGCTGCGCCTGATCGTGGATGGCGTCGAAGACGGTGATGACGTCGTAGGCGTCCGCCTTGTCCAAATCAGCGAGATTGTGGCTTTCGAAGGCCGCGTTGGAGAGGCCGCGCTCGGCGGCTTCCGCGATCCCGGTGGCGATAGCCTGCTCGGAAAAGTCGATGCCGGTGAAACGGCTGGCCGGAAACGCTTGCGCCATCACGTTGATGGCGTGCCCGCTGCCGCAGCCGAAATCCGCGACGTCGGCTCCGGACCGGAGCCGTTCCACGAGGCCGTCCACCAACGGCAGCACCACGTCGACCAGCGCGGTGTCGTAGACGACCCCGCTCTGCTCAGCCATCAACGCGTGGAAGCGGGGGAACTCGCTGTACGGCAGCCCGCCCCCGGCGCGGAAGCACCCGATGATCTTTTGCTCGACCTCCGCGAGCACCGGAACGAACAGGGTCACCAGGGCCAGGTTGTCCGGTCCGGCCTCGCGCGTCAGCACCTTGGCGCGCTCCGCGGGCAACGAGTAGGTCGCGGTGCCGGGGTCGTAGTCGACGACGCGTCCGGTGGTCATACCGGCCAGCCACTCCCGGACGTAGCGTTCGTTGAGACCGGCCGCCTCGGCGATCTGCTCGCTGGTGGCCGGCGCCTGCCCGGCCATCGTGTCCAGCAGCCCCGTCTGATGCCCGATGCTGAGCAGCAGCGTCAGGCTGGCGCCGTCGATCGCCGCGGTGATTCGTTCGGTGAATTCTTCGGTGGTTTCCAAAGCCGTCACGCCCAGGGACGCTACACCCGGTTGACGGCCGGCCGGTTGCCCAGAGCGATGGGTGGACAACCCGCCGCGAGATGTATGGCGGCGGTCAGTAGGTTGGAGCCCATGAGTCAGACAGTGCGCGGCGTGATTTCACGCAAGAAGGGCGAACCCGTTGAGTTGGTGGACATCGTCGTCCCGGATCCCGGGCCCGGGGAGGCTCTGGTCGACGTAATCGCCTGCGGGGTGTGCCACACCGACCTGACCTACCGCGAGGGCGGCATCAACGACGAATATCCTTTCCTGCTCGGCCACGAGGCCGCCGGCCGGGTCGAGGCCGTCGGCCCGGACGTGACCGCCGTCGCGCCGGGCGACTTCGTCGTCCTGAACTGGCGCGCGGTGTGCGGGCAGTGCCGGGCCTGCAAGCGCGGGCGCCCGCACCTGTGCTTCGACACCTTCAATGCCACCCAGAAGATGACGCTGACCGACGGCACCGAGCTCACGCCCGCGCTGGGCATCGGCGCGTTCGCCGACAAGACGCTGGTGGCCGCCGGCCAGTGCACCAAGGTCAATCCCGAGGCAGACCCCGCGGTCGCGGGCCTGCTGGGCTGCGGGGTGATGGCCGGGCTCGGCGCGGCGATCAACACCGGCGCCGTCACCCGCGACGACACCGTCGCCGTCATCGGTTGCGGCGGCGTGGGTGACGCCGCGATCGCCGGTGCGGCGCTGGTGGGCGCCCGGCGGATCATCGCCGTCGACACCGACAACACCAAACTGGACTGGGCCCGCAAGTTCGGCGCCACGCACACCGTGAACGCCCGCGAACTCGACGTGGTCAAGACCATCCAGGACCTCACCGACGGGTTCGGCGCCAACGTGGTGATCGACGCCGTGGGCCGGCCGGAAACCTGGAAGCAGGCCTTCTACGCCCGCGACCTCGCCGGAACCGTTGTGCTGGTTGGTGTTCCAACCCCCGACATGCGCCTGGACATGCCGCTGGTGGACTTCTTCAGCCACGGCGGTTCGCTGAAGTCGTCGTGGTATGGCGACTGCCTGCCCGAACGCGACTTCCCCACCTTGATCGACCTGTATCTGCAGGGCCGGCTGCCGCTGGAGCAGTTCGTCTCCGAGCGCATCGGGCTCGGCGACGTGGAAGAGGCGTTCCACCGCATGCACGGCGGCGAGGTGCTGCGCTCGGTGGTGATCCTGTAATGGCCACCATCGACAAGATCGTCACCCACGGCACCTTCGAACTCGACGGTGGCAGTTGGGAAGTCGACAACAACATCTGGATCGTCGGCGACGACTCCGACGTGGTGGTGTTCGACGCCGCGCATTCCGCCGAGCCGATCGTGGCGGCGGTGGGTAAGCGCAATGTGGTCGCGGTGGTGTGCACCCACGGCCACAACGACCACGTCACCGTGGCACCCGAACTGGGCGCGGCGCTGGACGCCCCGGTGCTGTTGCACCCCGGCGACGAAGTGCTGTGGCGAATGACCCACCCGGATAAGGGCTTTCGCACGATCGCCGACGGTGACACGCTCGACGTCGCCGGCACCGAGCTGCTGGCGCTGCACACGCCGGGCCACTCCCCCGGATCGGTGTGCTGGTACGCGCCGGAACTGGGCCCCAGAGGCGTCGTGTTCTCCGGGGACACCCTGTTCTCCGGAGGCCCCGGCGCGACCGGGCGCTCCTATTCCGACTTCCCGACCATCCTGCAGTCGATTTCCGGCCGACTCGGGACGTTGCCCGGCGATACCGTCGTGCACACCGGCCACGGCGACAGCACCACCATCGGCGACGAAATCGTGCACTACGAGGAGTGGGTGGCCCGCGGGCACTGATTCCTCCACGCCGAACTGTCAACCGGCTCGGCCTCTATCGTTGACCCATGCCGCCTGAACCCCGGATGCCCGAATCGAGCATTGTGGTGCGGCCCGAGCCTGCCTACACGGAGGCGTCGCGGCTGCGGGCCGCCGGGTTGGCGCAGGCGATCGCGGCATTCGAGCGGGCCGCCGAGCAGGTGACGCTGCCCAGGGCTCCGCAGCCGATTGTCATCGCCGACTACGGCGCGGCCAACGGACACAATTCACTCCGGCCGCTGTCGGCGGCCATCGCGGTGCTGCGTCGCCGCACCCGACACGATCACGCAATCCTGGTGGCGCACACCGACGTTCCGGGTAACGACTTCGCCGCGCTGTTCGAGACGGTGCACGACGACCCGGAGAGCTACCTGCACTCCGACACCGCGGCGTTCACCTCGGCGGTCGGCCGTTCCTTTTATGACCAGATCGTGCCGTCCAAGACCGTCAACCTGGGCTGGACGTCGTGGGCCACGCAGTGGCTGAGCCGGACTCCCTGCGAGGTGCACGATCACGTGCACGTCTCGCGCAGCAAGGACGACGCCGTGCACTCGGCCTATGCCGATCAGGCGGCGCTGGACTGGCACAACTTCGTCGCCTTCCGCGGACGGGAGTTGGCCCCCGAGGGGAGGCTGGTGGCGCTGACACTCGCCGCCGACGAGGACGACACGGCGGGCTTCGCGCCGCTGCTGGACGCCATCGTCGAGGCGCTGGACGATCAGGCGCGCGACGGCCTGCTGAGCCCGGATGAGTTGCGGCGCATGACGATTCCGACGTTCGCCCGCGCCGAGAAGGACTTTCGTGCCCCGTTCGCGCCGAAGGGGCGATTCGAGGGCCTGATGATCGAGCACCTCGAGATGTTCAACGCCGAGGATCGGTTCTGGGCGCGCTACCAGTTGGACCACGACGCAGAGGCTTTCGGCGCGCAATGGGCGGCCTTCGCCCGGTTCGCGCTGTTCCCCTCCCTGGTGACCGCACTCGACGGTGGGGTCCACGACGAGCGCGCGGCGCAATTCGTCGAGCGGCTGGCGGCCGCGGTGGCTCAACGTCTGTCCAGTGCGCCCGAGCCGATGCGGATCCCGCAGGCCGTGGTCGTGCTGGTCAAGCGCGACGCACTGCGCTGATGAGCGTTTCAGCACGTCCACGCAGCGGGTAACCCTCAGCAATCGTCAACCTGCGACTGCAAGGGGGTAGACCATGAGCGTGCAGGACGATAAAGGGGCTGATCAAGAGGATGGTCAACGGTTAACCGAGAAGCCAGAGCCGGACGAGGACGACAAAAAAGAGGCCGCCAAGATGATGGAGGCCTATGAGGACAAGCCGACGATCGTGCTGCCCGGCACGGGTGGCAGCGTGTCCGGCACGGCGGTCAACGAGTGGCTGGACGAAGAGGGCAATCCTAAGGACGAAGCGCCCGAGGGCGCGGATGCCCAGTCGAAGTCCGATGACGACGAGCGGCACGAGCAGGCTTTGCAGGATCAGATCGACAAGGACAAGGCCCTCAACGAGGTCCTCCGAGAGGCAGCCAAGGCCGAGAACAAGGGCGAAAAGGGCAAAAAGGGCGAAAAGGGTTGAGCTGAGCCCGAATTGACCCGAGTCTCAATGAGCGGGTATCGGCCCCAGCACGTTGATGCCCAGGTTGCCCTCGATTTCCTGAATGATCTGGTTGACGCGGTCGAGCCCGGGGATGGGTTCGTTGACGCCCGGAACTGGTGGGATCGGCGGGGCTGCCACTTTGCGCGGGGCCGCCGGACGGGCGGGCGCGGCCGGTGGGGCCGCCTGTGGAGTCGCGCGGGGCGTCGTGGTCATCGGCGTCTCGGTCTCGGCGGGCGGGGTGGTGTCGGAGGTTGACGGCACCGGAACATCCGGTG